>JAENWZ010000077.1 GCA_016649795.1 Proteiniphilum sp.
AATGGCACTCTCCCTTTTCCAGTATCAGATCAGCTCGGAAGCGGGTAGGGAGAATATTTTGCTGCAGATTAAGCAGGTTAATCTCATTCCACACCTTGTTGGCAAACTTTAGCAGCTCCTTCTCGGAATAGGAGGCGTACTGGTGAAAGTAGGAGTCAGGATCACGGAAGGCGGTCTGTTGCAGTTTCTTGAATCGCTCCAGGTACCATTCACGAAGGTCTCTTTCGCTGGCATCCACATAGATGGAGAAATCGAAAAAATCGGAGACGAACACCCTGCGTCGTGTCTTTTTGCCTGTGGTCACCTGCAGCACATTGATACCCTCTACAATCAGAATATCTGGCCGGTCGATGGTTTGCACCTTGTCTTTGATCACATCATAATAGAGATGCGAATAGAGAGGTGCTTCGAGTGTCTCCCGTCCCGACTTCACGCTCGACAGGAACGACAACAACTGTTTGGCATCATAGCTCTCTGGAAAACCTTTTTTATTGAGAATGTCACGTCTCTCCAACTCCTCGTTGGGATAGAGGAAGCCGTCGGTGGTGATCAGCTCTACTTTCGGCTTTTCGGGTGTCATGGAGAGCAGTTTCTGTAACAGACGCGCTGTCGTACTCTTACCCACGGCCACACTCCCCGCGATACCGATAATGTAGGGTATGGGTTTGCTGGTGTTGTCGAAGAACTGATCCCGTTCGTTGTGCAGGTTGCGGTAGTGTGTGAGATGGATCTGCAGCAAACGGATCAACGGGATATAGATCTCCTCTACCTCTTCGGGTGTGAGCGGTTCGTTGAGTGCCTGCAGTTTGGTGAGATCGATCTCTGAAATTGGGAACATGGGATGATCCTCCAGCTTACGCCACTCTTCCCGTGTGAAAGCACGAAAGGGTGAATAGGTAACCTCGTAGAGTTTGTTCATTTGTAACTTTCTTTTCTGGAGCAAAGATAAACAAAAACCGATAAACAATGCTGTTTACCGGTTATCTTCGGTTCTTTGAATGCTACAGTCAGCGTCAGATCATCTCAAAACTCCGTTTCACGAAGCTGTTGAGCGCTTCACCCTTCAACATGCCGTTGGCCAGAAGAGCCAGATCCACCATCTGTTTCAGTTTGGTGCCGGCAGTAACCCGGGCCACAAGCTCCTCCTTCTCTTCTGCCTCGCTGGCGCTTATCAGCTCTTGAATAAACGGATGCTGCACATTCAACACCACCTGATAGGTGTCGGGCATCTCTCCGTAGAAAGCCATCTGCTGCTGCATGGCCGCCATCTCCTTCATTCTTCGTGAGAACTCGTTCTGGGTGATCTGTATCGGTTTGGCTGTCTCTCCCAGTGACTTGAAATCAATGCTGAACTCCGTTTTATCGATTGTGGGCAGTTGCGATTTCACCGTTTCGGTGAGTGATTCTCTCTGTTTCTCGCTTAGCTCTACACTTGTGGTCTCCTCTTTTTCGATGATGTGCTCCATGGTGTCACTGTCCACCCTCACAAAGCGGGTCTTCTCCAGTTTCTGTTCCATAAGTCCTATCCAGTGGACATCGAGCTGGCCATCCATTAGAAGCACGTCGTACCCTTTCTCTCCGGCAGCCTCTATATGGGCATATTGCTCCTGACTGTTGGTGGTGTAGAGATAGATGATCTCTCCGTTCTTATCCGTTTGAGTACCTTCGGTAAGCGTTTTGTATTCCCCTAGTGTGAAATATTTATTATCACTGTTTTTTAACAAGGTAAACCTGGTTGCCCTGTCGTAGAATTTCTCTTCGGAGAGCATTCCGTACTGAACGAAGAGCTTCAGACTGTCCCACTTCTCTTCGAACTGGGAACGCTCTTTTTTAAAGAGCTCTTCCAGTTTGTCGGCCACCTTCTTGGTGATGTGGTTTGATATCTTCTTCACGTTGTGATCGCTCTGCAGATAGGAGCGGGAGACGTTCAGGGGAATGTCCGGTGAGTCGATTACTCCGTGCAACAAGGTGAGGAACTCAGGCACAATCCCCTCCACTGAGTCGGTCACGAAGACCTGGTTGCTGTAGAGCTGAATCTTGTTTCGCTGCAGATCGAGATTGTTTTTAATCTTCGGAAAATAGAGAATGCCGGTGAGGTGAAAGGGGTAATCCACATTGAGATGAATCCAGAAGAGTGGTTCATCCATCATCGACATAGGATAGAGATCGCGGTAGAACTTCATGTAATCATCCTCTTTCAGCCCGGCCGGTTTCTGTTTCCAGAGAGGATTGACATCGTTGATGACATTGTCTTCATCCAGATCGGTATATTTACCCTCTTTCCACTCCTGTTTCTTGCCGAAAACAACAGGCACGGGAAGGAACTTGCAATATTTCTTCAGGAGCGATTCGATTTTCTCCTTCTCCAGGAACTCTTTGTTTTCCTCGTCCAGATAGAGGATGATATCGGTGCCGCGATCCTGCTTTTCTGTCTCCTCCATCGTGAACTCAGGTGTGCCGTCGCACGACCATTTAACTGCTGCGGAGTCCTCTCTGTACGATTTTGTCACGATTTCCACCTTTTTCGACACCATGAAGGTTGAGTAGAACCCTAATCCGAAATGCCCGATAATCGCATTTGCATTCTCTTTGTACTGATCCAGAAAATCGTTGGCGGAAGAGAGCGCTATCTGGTTGATGTATTTGTCCAGCTCCTCTGCGGTCATTCCTATCCCACGATCGGAAAAAGTGAGGGTTTTCTTCTTCTTGTCGATGGAAACAGTTACGGAGAGTTCGCCCAGCTCCCCCTTGTATTCACCTACGTCGGATAATGTTTTAATCTTTTGCGTTGCATCGACAGCGTTAGAGACAATCTCACGAAGAAAAATCTCATGATCACTGTAGAGAAACTTTTTAATAATGGGGAAAATATTATCTGTTGTTACCCCAATCTGTCCTTTCTGTACCATATATGTATGTTTTTTGATGTTTGTTTTGCTTTAATTGATTTTGCAAATAGTGTGCCATACACACTGTTTTTGAGAAAAATAATTCCAGTTTTAACCGGAAGTGTTAAACGCTGAGATTTAACACATTGCCTGTAGCGGGTATGAAGGCGCAGATTATTTAGATTCATTATAAAATAAAAAGGAGGGTGGAATTATTACAAAATTTTATAGTAAACAGGGAATTATTGATACAATTTATCTATAATTGATACCCTAAATAACCCCATTTTCAACCATTTAACAATCTGTATATCAGTATAGATAATTTGTTATTTTTTTTATTAACAATCATTAATCGTTTTTCCCATATAAAAGAACCATTCTTTTGAATTTATATAATTATATTTGCAAACACATCGGTCATTTAACACAACAAAAAGTCATCGCTTATGAAGACAAAGATTTCATTCGAAAAACAGCTGCTAAGTCTGCAGGACAATATGTTTAATTTTGCATTAACATTAACAGCCGACAGAGAAGAAGCCAAAGATTTGTTGCAGGAAACAACGCTTCGTGTATTGGACAACAGAGAAAAATATTATGAGAATGTAAACTTCAAAGGATGGGTTTTCACAATCATGCATAATATTTTTGTGAATAATTACCGTAAGATTGTCAGAAGTCAAACAATTATAGATAAAACAGAGAATCTCTATCATCTAAATTTGCCGCAGGATTCCGGTTTTGATACTCCCGACGGAGCATACACGATTAAAGAGATTAACAAGGCGATCAACAGTTTTACGGACGAGTACAAAGTTCCTTTCTCAATGCATGTTTCAGGGTTTAAATACGAAGAGATAGCCAAACATCTGCAATTGCCGATCGGAACAGTAAAAAGCAGAATCTTCTTCGCCCGCAAAAGGCTGCAGGAGTTACTGAAAGATTTCAGATATTACTCAGAATAATATAAATTGATAAAATGTAAAAAACCTCTTTTTTTTAAAAGAGGTTTTTTCGTTTTATATAAAGTTGATATCTTTGCGCTTTCAAGAGGGTTTGATCACGGTGAGGTTGTTAGAAACAAATTATTTAAAGAGAAAATGGAGATTGTTTTGTTATTGTTGTCGCTTGTGATCTTGTATTTTGGCGCCGAAGGACTGGTCTCGGGTGCGGCTTCGCTGGCAAAGCGCATGGGCGTCAGTCCTCTGGTGATAGGACTGACGGTTGTATCCCTCGGGACAAGTGCTCCGGAACTGGTTGTAAGCGTGAAAGCCGCTTTGAACGGTCAGAGCGCTTTGTCGATCGGCAACGTATTAGGTTCAAACTTTCTCAACATTGGTGTGATTTTGGGTCTGTCTGCCCTGATTTATCCCCTGTCGGTGAAACGTCAGCTGCTGAAGCTCGATGTGCCGGTGATGATTGTTGCAGCCCTGATGTTTTTTGTGTTGTTTCTCGATTCGGAGATTTCGCGGATTGAAGCGCTCATCTTCGTTCTTACATTGATATCCTATATCACATATATGCTGGTCACCTCGAAGAGGAAAAGCGCCGGTAAGCAGAAAGAGAAAGAGGAGGATATACCTCTGAGCAAACACTGGTTGCTGGATCTCCTTTTTGTTGGAGTAGGTCTGGCGGCATTGATCTACGGGTCGGATATGCTGGTGGTGAATGCTGTGGTCATTGCTGAAAGGCTGGGGATGTCAGAAGCGATGATTGGGCTGACCATCGTGGCGGCCGGTACCAGTATGCCTGAACTGGCAACCTCTGTGGTGGCAGCGATCAAAAAACGTTCCGATATCGCCATCGGGAATGTGGTAGGATCAAATATTTTTAATATGCTGCTTATTTTGGGCATCACCGGGTTGATCAGACCGATCAGTACACCCGACATCAACTATGTGGACAGCCTCTTTAATATTGGGATTGGTCTTCTGTTGTGGCTGTTTATGAAGAGAAGCTCGCGTATTACCCGCACACAGGGAGCTGTTTTCCTGGCAGTCTACCTGTTCTATTTTTTCTATAAACTAATCCTTGCCTAATAAAAAGTGGTGTCTGAAATATGATTTATATTTCAGACACCACTTTGATTAAAATTTATTATCTGTTACTTTTCCTCTCTCGTCACCGTGAAATCTTTCGCGTTTTTCACCTTCTCACCCAGCAGTGCCAGCTCGAGCACCTCTTTTACATCGCTAACGTAGTGGAACGTAAGCCCCTGCAGATAATCGGCTTTGATTTCATCTATATCTTTTTTGTTCTCTCTGCAGAGAATGATATCCTTTATTCCGGCGCGTTTGGCTGCCAGGATCTTTTCGCGTAGACCACCCACGGGAAGCACTATGCCCCGCAGCGTGATCTCACCTGTCATTGCCAGGTTGGGACGTACCTTTTGCTGCGTATAGATCGATGCCAGCGAAGTGATCATCGTGATGCCGGCCGATGGCCCGTCTTTCGGGATGGCTCCCTCCGGCACGTGGATGTGGGTGTTCCAGTTTTCGAACATATCCGGCGCAATATGCAGCTCTTCTGCATGAGAATGGAGATACTCCATGGCCAGCATAGCCGATTCCTTCATCACATCTCCCAGGTTTCCCGTGAGGGTGAGCTTGGCCCCTTTTCCGCGGCTCAGTGAGCTCTCGACGAACAGGATCTCACCGCCAACGGCAGTCCAGGCAAGACCTGTCACTACACCGGCGTAGTCGTTACCCTGATAGTGGTTCCGCGAGTGCTCCTCAATACCAAGATATTCATGGAGGTGGGATAGTTTAAGCGATTTCGGATAGGCTTCGTCTGAAGCTATCTTCCGGGCTATTTTACGCATGATCTTGGCAATCTTCTTGTTCAGTTCGCGAACACCCGATTCTCTGGTGTAATGTTCAACTATTTTGTGCAGTGTGGGTTTTGGGATCTTGAATGCGCCCTTTTCAATTCCGTGATTCAGCAGTTCCTTGGGCACGAGATGGCGATAAGCGATCTCTATTTTTTCTTCTGTGATGTATCCCCCCACGTTAATCAGTTCCATCCGGTCGAGCAGCGGCTGGGGTATACTGTTCAGATTATTTGCCGTAGCAATGAACAGCACTTTCGATAGGTCGTAGTCGATGGAGAGATAGTTGTCGTGAAACGTAGAATTTTGTTCCGGATCGAGCACCTCCAGCAAGGCTGAAGAGGGATCACCACGGAAATCATTCCCTATCTTGTCCACTTCATCCAGCACGAAAACAGGGTTGGATGATCCGGCCTTTTGGATGTTCTGGATAATACGTCCCGGGATGGCGCCGATGTATGTGCGACGGTGACCCCGTATTTCGGCTTCATCATGCAGTCCTCCCAAAGAGACCCTTACATATTTGCGGTTGATCGCTTCCGCGATCGATTTTCCCAGTGATGTCTTCCCCACACCCGGAGGACCGTAAAGACAAAGGATGGGCGATTTCAGATCACCTTTCAGTTTCAGCACAGCCAGATGTTCGATAATGCGCTCCTTCACTTTCTCCATTCCGAAATGGTCTCTGTCGAGCACTTTTTGGGCATTGTTCAGATTGAAGTTATCTTTGGTGTATTCGCCCCAGGGAAGTTCAAGGATGGTCTGCAGGTAGCCGAACTGAACGGAATAGTCTGGTGACTGCGGATTCAGTCGCTCCATTTTCTGTAACTCCTTCTCGAATGTCTCTGCCACCTCTGCACTCCATTTTTTCCTGAGTGCTTTTTTCCGGAATTCATCTATCTCTATCTGCTGCGTATTTCCACCCAGTTCTTCCTGGATAGTTTTGATCTGCTGCTGCAGGAAATACTCTTTTTGCTGCTGGCTCAGATCCTCACGCGTTTTCAACTGGATGTTCATCTTCAACTCCAGTATCTGCGATTCACGGTTAAGGATCATCAGAAGGCGGTATGCCTGCTCTTTCTCGTCGTTGATGTTCAGTAACTCCTGCTTCTCCCTGCTCTCGATGGGCAGGTTGGTACCGCAATAGCTGATCAGCATATCGGAAAAGGTATCACTGCTGATGGTCTGCATCAGCTCTTTGGGCGGTTCTCCCAGCAGATGAAGCATATGCAGCATGGCATCACGGATGGAATCGAGGATGGCTTTGAATTCCTTGTCCTCTTTCGATGCTTTCACATATTCCTTCAGTTTATAGGTTGCCTTTAAAAATGGATCTGTTTGTGTGAGCTCAAGCCACTCAAAACGCCTTTTTGCCTGCACGATGATACTGAAGTTTTCATCACCAAGCTCGATGACGCGAATCACTTCTGCGATAACACCAATATGATAAAGATCTTCCCTGCCAGGATCTTCCACTCCGGTCTCTTTTTGGCAAACAAGACCGATATACCGTTGTTTCTTTCCGAGCGATTTGATCAGATCGAGTGATTTTTTTCTGCCTACTGAGATAGGGAGCGTACTTCCCGGAAAAACAATAGTGTTCCGTAAAGGAAGTAAAGGCAGTGTCTCCCTGAGGTAGGATTTATCAATCTCCGTGTTACCGTCGACAAAGTCGGTGGCAATAAAAGAGATAATGTTAGTCTCCGAATCTTCTGTAATGGCTGTATGTTTTTTAAATGGATTCATAATAATATTTTCCTCTGTTCTCAAAACAGAAAAATGTGTACTTTTGTTTATAATTACCCTATTTGTTGAACAAAATCCATGCCAAAGAGCGACAAAAAATAAAGATTATGTCCAATCCCTATTTCCGGTTCAAACAGTTTACCATTTATCAAGACAAATGCGCCATGAAGGTGGGGACCGATGGTGTGCTGCTTGGCGCATGGTCCGACGTGGGGAGTGGCGGGAAAATGCTGGATGTGGGGACAGGCACAGGACTTATTGCATTGATGATGGCACAACGCTCTCCTGCAGGTTCTCTCTGGGCTGTGGACAATGAGGAGTCAGCGCTCAAGCAGGCTAAAGTGAATATAGGCAACTCCCCATTTTCTGACAGAATTACCCTGGTGAACTCCTCTTTTCAGCTGTTTGCCCGGCAAACAGCTATCCGTTTTGATTTGATCGTTTCTAACCCTCCCTTCTTTTCCGACTCTCTGCTGCCACCTGAGAAACAGAGAGCAGAGGCAAGACATTCCGTCACACTGACACTCGATGAGCTGCTCTTTTCCTGCCGAAGCTGCCTTGCAGAGAGCGGCATTCTTTCGCTGATTCTTCCATACAGCAGGAACAATGAATTGGAGAAACTGTGTGAGAAGTATGCATTTCATTTGAAACGGAAAACCATTGTATACCCGTTGCTCAATGCCATACCAAAACGTATTTTGGTTGAGCTGACAAGGCAGCAGACCAGTCAGCCTGTTACCCGGTCACTAATTATAGAAGAATCACGACACCATTATACCCGGGACTTTACCGATCTAGTACGCGATTTTTATCTTTATATGTAGCATATTTCTGCAATTCCTTTTTTAAAATTGTTTATTATTTGAGGTTTTGTTATTATCTTTGTTGTCAAGCTAAAAGCTAACTATATGCAAAAAGTTACTTTACTCTGCTGGCTGTCTACGATGTCCGTCACAACAGCAGCGTGGCACACACGACCTTCCGGGCAGTGAAGCTGACTGAATTGTAAAGTTGAAGAAATAAAACGGGTAGGGCCCGGGGCTATTTCAGAATAAAGCATTAAAAAAGACCAGGGTCAACGCATTTAAATTTTCAATAAATGGAGTAAAAACCTGTCATCCCATCCTGCTTTGAGCCGTTTTGAAACCAATGATCCCTTCGATGTATCCTGTTTTAAAAGATTAAGTGCAATTTTTCTGATGAAGGAGAAA
>JAENWZ010000360.1 GCA_016649795.1 Proteiniphilum sp.
ACATCGGCAAATATCTGTGAGGTGTTGGTCAGCAGATGATTGAACAGCATGCTGATACCGTTGAGATGGTCATCTTCCGTAGCAAAGGTGAAGGCTTCACGGATACCATTCCAGTCGAACGATGTGTTGAGTATCGCCTCTGAGAAGTCACCGTCAGGAAGGAAATCAGTCCACTGACGCTGTCCCTGAAAACCACCGGCAATAGCGTTATGTCCGAGGGCCTCTTCCCCGTAACCCATCTTATCGAGTGCAGGGTTGCCAATCATCAGGTCGCGCATCACCAGGGTCATCTTCACCACAAACGCCCAGTCCTTCTCTTTTTGCGCACGATCATGTTTAAGATGGTCGGGATTGTAATCTTCTCCTTCACGACTCATACAACTCTCCTTCGTCCACTGCAATGCCCTGGCAAACTCATCTTTATCATAAATGCCAAGTTGTATACGGCGAAGTACTTCTGTGGAATCCACATATTCCGTTCTCATTCCAAGATACTCCTGCAGGAAATCGGGATTGACCATTGATCCTCCGATACCCATAGACACCGAACCAATGGCGAGATATGATTTACCCCGCATAATAGCCACTGCCATACCTGCACGGGCAAAACGAAGCAGCTTTTCCCTCACATCTTCGGGTATTTCAGGATCGCCTGCATCCTGTACATCCCTTCCGTAGATACCAAAGGCAGGGAGTCCTTTTTGATTGTGTACGGCAAGTGCAGCAGCCAAATAAACAGCTCCCGGACGCTCTGTTCCATTGAAGCCCCAGATCGCTTTCGGAATATTGGGGTCCATATCAATGGTTTCTGAACCGTAGCACCAACAAGGGGTTACGGAGAGCGACAAACCTACGTTCTCACGTGCAAATTTTTCGGCGCAGATTGCTGCTTCCCTGACACCCCCTATGCAGCTGTCGGCAATGACACATTGTACGGGAGTACCATCGGGGTAACGTAGATTCTCCCGATAAAACTGTTCCACTCTCTTTGCCAGATTCATGGTTGTCTCTTCCAACGATTCTCTGATACCACCTCGTCTGCCATCGATGATGGGACGAATTCCGATTTTAGGATAAACTTGTTCCATAGGTCACTATAATTTATTATATTAATCGTTTAACTTGCTGCCCAAAAGTAAAATTTAATTAGATTAATCGTTTAACTAATGAGCTAAAAATTTACCTATATTATCAACTCTGCCTCAATAAAAAACTTTTTGTTTGATGTATCATTGTTTTCAATCTGATCAATCAACAGTTTTAAGGCTTTCTTTGCTATTTCTTCAATAGGCTGTTTTATATAGGGAATACGAAAAGGAAACAGAACAATACCTTCACTCTCATCAAAACACATCACCTGAATATCTTTCTGTACGGTTATTCCATGGTTGAATAATGATTTTATTCCAGCTACAGAAATAGAGTTAGTAGCAAAAAAAATACCATCTATCTTATCTTTTTTCTCCAGTAATTGGGTAATTGACTTATCGATATCCGCTTCCAAAGTATGGTAATTGACTTCCTTTATATTTTCAGTTTTATAAAGAGAGGCATCTTTAACAGCTTCTACAAAACCTCTCTTTCGTTCGTTTGTATGAAACTGATCCTGTTTATATGAGATAAATGCCGGATTTTTGCAACCCTTACTGATCAATTGTTTTGTAGATTGATAACAAATTTCAAAATTGTTGATCAGAACAGAAGCAACATCCAATTCAGGAAAACTCCTGTCAACCAAAACCAGCGGTTTTTTGTTCTCAATGAGCGCTTTCGTGAGAAATTCCCCACCCTCTGCAGGTGTAATAATAAGACCATCCACCTGTCGGGAATTGA
>JAENWZ010000426.1 GCA_016649795.1 Proteiniphilum sp.
ACGATGGTGTCTATGAAAGGTTCTAAAACAGCAACCATCCCCTCTGATACAGGCTCATGTGCTTTCGCAGCCGCATGTGCAATAGGTGCCGAGCCCTGACCTGCTTCGTTGGAGAAAAGTCCGCGGTTTACTCCATTATTGAAGGCAAATGAAAAGCCGGCACCCAGGAACCCGCCAATGGCCGCTGATCCCGTGAAAACATCCCGGAATATGGAAACAACGGATGGGATGATATGCTGATAATTGAATGATATGACAGCAATGGCACCAAGGAAATAGATGATGGCCATAAGGGGTACCAGCCTGGCGGTAACCCTGGCTATTCGTTTGATACCGCCAATGATGATTAGTGCCAGAAAAACGGAGAGCACTGCTCCTGTGACGATATGACTGATGCCGAAGGTGGAGAAAACGGAGTTGGAGATGCTGTTTATCTGCGGCAGATTTCCCGAACCGAAAGAGGAGAGGATGGTGGCCACAGCAAAGAATCCTCCCAACCAATACCCTGTTTTTATCTGTTTACCGTTTTTCAGATTGATGTTAAGCCGCTTCTTCATGTAGTACATGGGGCCGCCGGCAACCATCCCTTTCTCATCGAAATCGCGGTACTTGTGAGAGAGGGTTACCTCCACGAACTTGGTACACATCCCTAAAAAAGCGGTTACCAGCATCCAGAACAGAGCGGCAGGACCACCCAGATGAACAGCCAGCGCCACCCCCGCAATATTGCCGGTGCCGACCGTCCCCGACAGTGCTGTTGCAAGGGCCTGAAAATGAGAGGTGTCTCCCTTGTCGCTCTTCCTGTCGTACTTCCCCTTTACAATACGGAGAGCATGTCTGAAATAGCGGATTTGCGGGAACCGGAGGTAAAAAGTAAAAAACACACCTGTGCCCAAAAGCAGGAAAATAAACCAGTTATTTCCCCCGATATATTGATGTAGCCCGTTGAAGAAATCGTTCAGCTGCTGCATAGAATAGTTTTACATGTTTAGATCCCGTACCCAGATATTTCTGAATGATACCGGATTTCCGTGATCCTGGAGTAACAGCGATTCCCTGAGATTCTGGTTTTTATGGATCCGGTACCGCCGGCAACGGTCATTGCTCCCTTCTCCACGATCCAGCCT
>JAENWZ010000208.1 GCA_016649795.1 Proteiniphilum sp.
CACCTATTTTGCTATTTTCAAGGGATTGAAAGGAAGTGTGCTCGTAACGGCGGAGACACTTAATTATCTGGAGACCAACATGGGCACTGCCCTTTTGTACACTTTTTCGGGATGGACAGTGCTGATGGCCCTACTCCAGCATCTTTTCCGGGTGAAAATATTGAAAATCATCGTACTTGCAGGAACCGCTGCCCTGGCGATGGCTTTTGCCGGTAACGACCTGGTGAATTTTATCGGTGTCTTTATGGCCGGTTTTGACTCTTTCAAGATTGCCAGTGAGGTGGCAGCCACAGGCGGCAACATCGACACCCTTTATATGGGTGACCTGGCCAATCCGGTAGTCGCCAATATAGGGTGGTTGCTGGGTGCGGGAGTGATTATGGTGCTGGCGCTATGGTTCTCCAAGAAATCCAGATCTGTAACAGAGACAGAGGTGAACCTGGCACGTAAGGGAGAAGGGATTGAACGATTCTCCTCATCGCCTTTATCGCGCTCAATCGTCAGAAGCAGCCTTAACTTCAGCAAAACAATCGACCAGATTACTCCGACACCTGTCAAAAGATTTTTAGGAAATCGTTTTGAACCGATAGCACTGGAAAACAGAGCTTCATTCGATCTGATCCGGGCTTCTGTCAATCTCACCATTGCTGCCCTGCTGATCTCACTCGGTACCTCCTTAAAATTACCGCTTTCCACCACCTACGTCACCTTTATGGTGGCCATGGGTACATCGCTTGCCGATCGTGCCTGGGGACGTGAGAGCGCTGTCTACAGAATAAACGGGGTGCTTACGGTGGTGGCAGGGTGGCTGCTGACTGCCCTGATTGCATTCTCCGCATCCCTGCTCATTGGTCTTTTCCTTGCGTGGGGAGGTAAGATCGCCATTGCCCTCATGGTATTGCTGGTTGGGTTCCTCCTGTACAAATCAAGCAGACTGCATACGAAAAGAAAGAGCAAGGAAGAGCTGCAACAGAAAGTGCCTTCCAGCGAAACACAGCTGGTCACCTCATGCAATGAGGATGTGCGTCTGGTACTTGAAAAAACACTGAGTATCTACAAAAGTGTGCTCGACGGCCTGAAGGATGAAGACCGCAAGAAGGTGAAAAAAGCGATGAACGAAGCATATGACCTGTATGATAAATTCAGGGATAAACGAACTTATGAGGTGGTCCCAACAATTGAAAAGATGCAGATGAACGCTTTGGATCTGGAACAGGAATATGTGCAGCTGGTGGACTACTCCTATGAAATTACCAAATCGCTGAAGGCTGTCACAGAATCTACTTTCCAATATATCGACAATAACCACACCGCTTTCACCAAAGAACAGCTTGATGATCTGAAGACGATCTACAAGATTCTCACTGAAGCCTTCGACAGTTATAACCAGATGGACAGAGAGGGTGATTACAGTCAGTTCTCCAGGGTGACAGCCATGCGTGATATCATATTTGAACTCTATTCAAAATTGAACAAACGGCAGATCAAACGGGTGAAAGGGAATGAGTCGACCACACGAAGCAGTATTCTTTTCCTGAACCTGGTCAATGAGTCTAAAATCATCACCCTGCAGTCGAGCAACCTGATGAAATCACACCGCAACTTTAAGGAGAATTATGCCAGTTCGGGGCCCGATTTGAACGCCAAGGCACTGTTAAAGAAAATAACATTGAATTTGTAACTTCTTTATCCATCATATGAATAGCAACAGAAGTCTGTTTCATATCGCACAAATGGATTGCCCCAGTGAGGAACAGTTAATCCGTATGAAGCTCCGCCAGTTCGATGAGATACAATCGCTGGAATTCGATATTCCAGAGAGGAAGCTCACTGCCTGGCACAACGGCAGCACGGAGCATATATTTTCAGCTTTGGAGACGCTCCACCTAAGAACCACACTTCTCTCAACAGAAACAAGCGAGGGTCCTGCAGAAACAGATGCAAACAACAATCAACGGAAAGTAATCTGGGCGGTACTATTGATCAACTTCTTTTTCTTTGGTTTAGAAATGCTGTTTGGCATTCTCTCCAATTCTATGGGATTGATTGCCGACAGTCTGGATATGCTGGCCGACAGTTTTGTCTATGCTTTGGCTCTGTTCGCCATTGGTGGTTCTATGATTAGAAAAAACAACATCGCCAGGATGACCGGCTACTTCCAGTTACTGCTTGCTTTGACCGGTATCATTGAAGTGATCAGGCGCTTCGTTGGATTTGAGAGAATACCCGATTTCCGGACAATGATCGTTATCTCTGTTTTGGCACTGATCGCCAATGCGATTTCTCTTTATCTCCTGCAAAAAGACAAAAGCAAAGAAGTACATATCAAGGCAATCATGATTTGTACTTCCAACGATGTAATTATCAATGCAGGTGTGATCACGGCAGGTCTTTTGGTCAACTGGCTACAATCGGGTTATCCCGATCTGATTATCGGTGCAATTGTGTTTGTAATTGTGGCGAGAGGGGCCTATCGAATTCTGAAACTGGCAGGGTAACTCCTCCGATCAGCGTTCTGCAACAGACTCCCAGAAACAAAAAAAAGTTTGCCTGTCAGGGCAAACTCTATATTCTTGTATACTTACAATCACTACTTCTGCAGCAGACCAATTTTGATTTTCTCATTTTTCATCAGATCTACCTGCATCGAAACAGGTTCGTAAGAGATCAGCTCCACCACCAGTTCATATTTGCCGGGCTTTACATCCTTGATAGAGAAGTTACCGTCAAGATCAGAGTAATATTTTTTACCGTCTACCACAATTGCAGCACCTGCAAGCGATTCATTATTCTTTTCATCTACAACTGAACCTGTCAGTTGAAACACGTTCACGTTTTCAACAAGGGAAACTGATTTGGACTCTTTTCCCTTTTTTTCGTTATTGTTATCTGTGTTTGCAAGAGCTGACACCGAAAGCAATAAAGAGGCTACGAGAACTACTACAGATTTCATCATTATTTTCTTTTTTAGTTTGATTAATTCGCACAAATGTAAGCACTTAATCGCAATAAACCTGTTACGTTTTGATGAAGTTTTTGTTAAGTTTTTATCTCAACCAAAACAGGTGTCAGTAGCTTTTTTCGTCCACCAGGTCTCCCTTTTCATCCCACATCCTCCAGATACCGGTTTTTTTGCCATCGTTGTAATTCATTTCATACCGCTGATTGCCCAACTCATCCCAGATACGCCATGTACCATGTTTCTGTCCGTTTTTGTACTCTGCTTCCGAGATAAGCTGTCCCGAGATGTCATAACTTCTCCATAAACCGTGCAACTTTCCATCTTTATACGATCGTACCTCCTGAGGTTTGCGGTTCTCAAAATAAACTATATAGGGGCCTTCAGGCATACCATCACTGATTTGCATTTCAAGCTTCACTGTTCCATTTTCGTAATACTCACGGTAGTCGCCGGTGTAATATCTGGTTTGTGCTTTATCTGCGAAATAAAAGCCGCCACTGTAATAGATGGTTGGATTATGCTGCTTTTGTTCCTGGGCACTCAAGGTAAGAACAACAGATAAAAACAATGATATGATTACTATATTTTTCATTTTATTGAAACCAGCTCCAGGAAGAAATATCGAGTTTACCTTTCTGATAACTACCCGTGAGTGTTGCTGCAATACCTTCAATCAACACGTTGGAGAGAGGGCCATCATTTGGCATATCTACCTGTGTGGCATATCCTTCCAAATAGACGTTGGTCATAGTAGCACCGGACTGTTTTTTAAACTGCAGTGCAATCCCGGAGGGTGCTGATCCATAGGAGTTGATTGCCGTTAAATTGATAATTTTAGGATTCTTGTTCGCACCATCAGCTTCCACAACCGTTGAAAAATTATTGATTGTATGCTTAACATATGCGTTGGTAACGGTGCCGTTCCATCCTTCCGTCCAGTCGATGGCATCATCTTCGTTATTCTCGAAGTAGAGGTTCTCCGCAGATACCGTGCCACCAAAGAACTCCACACCATCATCTGCACCATTGATTACAGCTACATTCTTAATCTCAGTACCTGCTCCCACGGCGTAAAGCGTTAAACCGTTGTATTCCGATTCTGTATCGATCTTGGCACCCGATCCTTTGATGACAAGGAAATTGATTTTACCGGAATTGTCAGCATCATTGGTACCACCATACTTGAAGCTACCCACCTCGGCAGTGGCATCCACTCCGGCAGTGGTAGTAGCTCTACCA
>JAENWZ010000273.1 GCA_016649795.1 Proteiniphilum sp.
CGGCACTATCCACGAACCGGACATCATCCACAAACCAGGCATTACCCATTGTATGCGGATTCATCACAGGAATGGTTGCACCATCCTGCGCCGGCATGATGATCCACCGGGTGTTTAGCATATTCTAAACACCCGGTGGATCATCATGCCGGCGCAGGATGGTGCAACCATTCCTGTGATGAATCCGCATACAATGGGTAATGCCTGGTTTGTGGATGATGTCCGGTTCGTGGATAGTGCCGACGAGGAGATAGCAGCATTGAAAGCCGTTGATCTAAGGAAAGTGGCGGTAGCCGACAGGAAGTTCGAACCAGTGCTGGCCGGTTTCCAGCCTGCACCTGCCGATACAGCATCCACCATCCGGCTTTCGGAATATGATTCTGATTACCTTATCTATGCTGTGGATGCAAAGAAAGAGGAGCTGGCTGTTTTCTCCGAGGTCTATTACCCCAGAGGGTGGCAGGTCACCATCGACGGTGAGGCGGTTGAGATGCTGCGCGTGAACTACACACTCAGAGCTTTGCCTGTTCCTGCAGGGAAGCACACCATCGAGTTCCGGTTCGATCCGCAAAGTATCAGGGTAACAGACACCATCGCCTTTGCAGCGCTGATCATCATGCTGCTGACCGCCGCTTACCTTATCTTTAGGAGCGTGAAACAAAAGAGAAAACAGACTAAACAAATTAACTCCTAACAAAGGATCTCCCGGTGATGAGTTTGACACATGGCTGCATCTGCTAGACGGTACCATTCAATACAAAGTGACCTACCCTGCCAATTTCACCGGTTCAGAGAAATAGTTTTCCCGAATGCCCTTCAATCATCTATTACAGAGCTCTTTAAAAGTGCACCACTTGCAGTTCTTATTGTTCAGTGTTTGCGTGAAGGGAACTTCCGGATTGAAGATCTCTTCCAGGATGGAAACAAATCGCTCTTCGAACTGCGGCATATAGACAGAGATATCTTCTATGGGATGTTTATCATAGCGGATGGTTGGATCAAATTGCTCAAACACAGACCGAAGATAATAGACCGAGGGGGATATTTTTGTGCCGGGATTCTCCAGGAGATAGAACAGCCCATATACAAACACCTGCAGGATTTGATAGGGACGTTTATCCCTTGATGCGTCAAACAGCAACTCCATATCGGTGAAATTGGTTTCCCCCGTGCCGGTTTTGTAATCAATAATACGACTGGCCTCTCCCACCCTGTCTATTCGGTCGATGCTCCCTTTAAAATTGACCTTCAGCCCTTCGTTCACTCGATAGGGCCTGTTGAAGCGATACTCAGAGCCGATGTAGGTGAAAGGTGTAAATTGCTTGTCCACCTCCAGCGTCTGCTTCACATAGCTGCGCAGGATCTCACCGATAAGATAATGCTGTCCCAGCAGTGGACGGGGGTTCTTCTCATCTTTGAAATAGTAGCGGGCAAAAGCATCTTCGAGGATCTCTGTCAGGTATCCTTCATTCTTCGCAATCTCATTCAGAACATCAGGGGTAACGCTGCTGCCTTTGTACCGGTTGTAGATGGTCTCCATCAACCTGTGAAAGATGGAGCCGAAGACATCCGCCTCCACCGACTCTTGCACTTCAGACTCCTCAGAGAGTCCCTCTACTGCAGTGAAATAGAACTTCAGGGGACAATCGATATAATTATTAAGATGGGAAGCCGACAATGATTTCCCGTTGCCTGCCCTGAATGCATCGAGCCTGCGCATCACCTCCGCTGTTTTCGTTACTGAAACAGGCAGGACCACCGGCATAGAGACATCGTAGGTTGCCACCCGTTCAGAGATATCGAAAGCGTTGTGATAAAGATACTTCAGCTGATAGAAATAGCGGCTCACCTCACCTGTCTGCATCTCTTCGGTACGTGTATCATAGAGCATAAAGACCCGTTTGGCGCGACTGATCATCCGGTAAAAATGGTAGGCATAGGTGCTGTCCTTATGCTCATAGGTGGGCAGACTGAATCCTTTTCTGAGTGTGTAGGGGATAAATGAGTTGGAGGGGTTACGCAACGGGAACACACCTTCGTTCATGGAGAGGATAATCAGGTTCTCAAAATCGATAGCGCGTGTCTCCAACACACCCATCACCTGTAAACCCGACAAAGGCTCACCGCTGAACGCCACGCTGATGCTGTGGGCCAGTTTTTTCAACAGTCGGAAGAGTGTTTCCACCGTCATGACCCTCGCCTCTCTCAGTCTGTCCTGCAAGCGGGTCACGGCCTTATAATACTGCACGATAAACTCCCTCTCCAGATCGATGGAGCGGGTGCTGTTGACACTCTTCTCTTCGTCCTGCTTCTCCTTCGTGAGGCTGTTGTAGAGAGAGGAAAGGATGGTTTGCAGATAACCGGGGATCTCCTCCCATTGCGTTACGGGAGTAAAAATCATTTGCAACAACGGATGGTGAGGGATCTCTGAGTGAGGTACCACGATGCGGTTAAAGGTGAGCATATGGTTTTTAAGTATCTCGGCCTCCTCTTTCGCAGCCATCATCACCAGCGGATGATTCAGCAATGCTTTTACATAACGATGATAAAAGGCTGTCTCTCCGTTCCAGCTACGCTGATGCTGCTGCAACAGCGCGATATGCTCCACCAGGCTGGATACCGATGCGTGCGACAGGCCATACCCCATGGTCACGTTGATCTTGCCTATCTCAGCGGGTATGGAATAGAGCACCGGCAACAGCAGGTTCTCGTCGGGCAGCACGATAGCCGTGTTGATGGCCTCACTGGGATCAGGAATCGCTCCCGACGCAGTCAACTCCGACAGTATCTGTGTCAGATGCTTTGCCTGCCCCACCCCCGAGGAGATACCAATCAGCTCGATTTTCGTCTTTTCCCCCTCATCACCGAACCCGTCGAGGGTGAACCGAGAAGGAAAACGGGAGAGATTCTCCTTCACCCTGAAGGAGGCGCGGTTTTGCGCATCATGCATGAAAGGAGAATCGTAATCCCAGTAGAAATC
>JAENWZ010000183.1 GCA_016649795.1 Proteiniphilum sp.
GAATTGAGATGACCTTTCTCACTCTAAAAACAATTTTTTATCATACAATTACTTAACTTAAACAAACATGACAAATATGAATGAATCTGGAAAGAAACTGAAAGCTACAATCGGTTTACTGCTTCTTCTGTTTTGTTCTTTGAGCATGATGGCTCAGGAAAGGACAATTAGGGGAGTTGTGAAGGATAATTGGGGTGAACCAATAATTGGTGCGAATGTAATGGTGATAGGCACAAATATTGGATCAGCAACCGATATGAATGGATATTATACGCTATCTGCACCCTCTTCCGCGACCACACTGCATGTTTCCTACATTGGGATGAAGGAGATTGAAATACCTATTACCGGCAATGTAGTGAACATCACGATGGAAGAAGATGTATCCAGCTTAGACGAAGTGGTGGTGATTGGATATGGAACGGTGAGAAAAAGAGACCTGACAGGGTCAGTATCATCGGTAAGCGCGGAAACGATTTCATCTGTACCGGTAGCTTCAGCTGTAGAAGCCATCACCGGAAAAATGGCCGGGGTGCAGGTATTAACGACCGAAGGTTCTCCCGATGCCGAGATGAGAATTCGTGTACGCGGAGGTGGGTCTATCACGCAGAGCAACGATCCCCTGTTTATTGTGGATGGTTTCCCTGTAAGCACTATCTCCGACATTCCTCCCACCGACATCGAATCTATTGACGTACTGAAAGATGCCTCATCCACTGCGATCTACGGATCACGCGGTGCCAATGGTGTGGTGATCGTGACAACCAAGTCGGGGCAAGCAGGCAAGTTAAGACTCAGTTACAATGCCTACTTCGGTATTAAGAAGATTGCGAAAACACTCGATGTATTGTCTCCTTACGACTATGCCAGCTGGCAATACGAGCTGGCAGCCCTCAAAGGGAACGACGCCATAGAGAACTACAACTCCTTTTTCGGCAACTACCAGGATATCGATCTATATCGGAATGTACCCTATAACGACTGGCAGGACCTGACCTTCGGAAGAACAGGCAATTCAATGAATCACAGCCTTAGTTTGAACGGAGGAAGTGAAAAAATGACCTACGCCTTCAATTTTTCGCATCTGTCGGATAAGGCAATCATGGAGGACTCCGACTACAAGAGGAATAGCATGAGCCTGAAGTTGAAGAATAAAGCCACAGACAGAATAACCCTCGACTTCTCTGCGCGCTATTCCAATACTGAAATCAACGGAGGCGGCGCCAACGATGCAACAAGTACATTGGATACGGATAAAAGGTTGAAATATTCAGTGATTTACACCCCAATACCTTTGAAGAACCTGGATGCCTCCGCGGGTAGTGATGACGATGATCTGGGTAACCTCTACAACCCGCTTGTCGCTATCTCCGACAATGCACGCGAGAAGAGACAAACAAGATTGAATCTGGCGGGTAGTGCCACCTGGGAGGTTGTAGACAACCTTCGTCTGCGTTCAGAGATCGGACTGGACAATCAAAATGATGGTGATCAGCGCTACTGGGGTTTGACGACCTATTACATCAAAAACTATCCTTCTGTTGATAATCAGGGTAAACCCGCCATACGACTGGAAAACAGGAAACGTCAAAGTATCAGGAACACCAATACGGTAAACTACGATTTTGAAAATTTCCTGAATGATAACCATAGCCTGAATTTGATGGCAGGGCATGAATATATCATCAGTGAAGGTATCACACTTACAGATGAAGTGCACGGATTTCCCACTACCTTCACTGCGCAGGATGCCTGGAGATTATCGTCACAGGGTGATCCTTACACCATCGACAACTATTACAACGAAGACGACAAATTGCTGTCTTATTTCGGACGTATGAATTATGATTTTCAAAGTAAGTACCTGTTGAGCGCCACATTCCGTGCCGATGCCTCCTCCAAGTTCAGCAAGGAGAACCGCTGGGGCTTCTTTCCCTCTGTGGCCGGTGCATGGCGTATCTCTGCTGAGCCGTTCATGGAAAACAGCAAATCATGGCTCGACGATCTGAAACTACGTGCCAGCTATGGTACCGCAGGGAACAATAATATCCCCTCGGGACAGCTCGTGCAGATGTTTGAATCGAAAGCCACTTCCTGGATCAACGGTTTCTCTAATTACTGGGCACCATCAAAAATCATGGCGAACCCCGATCTGAGATGGGAAACAACCATCACACGTAATATAGGGCTCGATTTCACCCTTATGGGAGGAAGATTTAGCGGAACACTGGAAGCCTACAGGAACACGACCAGTGACCTACTGATTGAGTTCCCTGTTGCCGGAACTGGTTATGACACACAATACCGTAACATGGGTGAGAACCAGAACAATGGTTTCGAAGCCACCCTGAACTGGTATGCAGTGAACAAGAAAAATTTCACCCTGCATCTGAGCGGAAACATCGGTTTCAACAAGACCGAAATACAGAGTCTGGGAATCATGAATGACTTTGGATACGAAACCTACTGGGCTTCCTCCGAAATCGGCTATGATTACTGGATCGCCAAGGGGGGTGCCGTGGGCCAGATGTTCGGCTACAGGGCAGACGGAAGATACGAGGTATCAGATTTTACCGGCTATGATGAATCCACCGAAAAGTGGTTATTGAAAGAGGGTGTAGCCAATACATCAGGTGTTGTGGGTGATGTCAGACCAGGCACCATGAAGCTCAGAGACCTGGATGGCGATGGCATCGTAGATGTGAACGACAGAGAGATTATTGGTGACGCCAACCCTTTGCATACAGGCGGTTTCACCATCAACACCACCTTTTACGGTTTCGATATGTCTGCAGCGTTCAACTGGAGCTATGGCAACGACATCTACAACGCCAATAACATTGAGTTCTCCCACACAGGAAAATATCAGTACAGGAACATGATCACCACTATGGAGCCCGGGAAGAGATGGACCAACCTTCGTGAAGACGGAACCATCAGTAATAATCCTGAGGAGCTGGCAGCGATGAACGCCAACACCACCCTATGGTCACCGCTCACCTCACGCATGATCTTCAGCGACTGGGCGGTTGAGGACGGCAGTTTCCTTCGTCTGAATACCCTGACACTGGGTTATACATTACCCAAGACGCTCCTCTCAAAAGCAAAAATAGAGAGCCTGCGTTTTTACGTCACCGGTTACAATGTCGCATTATGGACCAACTATTCCGGTTATGACCCTGAAGTCTCTACCATAAGAAAGACAAACCTCTCTCCGGGAGTTGATTACTCAGCTTACCCGAAGAGCCGTCAGCTGGTTTTTGGAGTAAATTTGAATTTTTAACAGTAAAGGAAAAAAAGATGAAACGAATAATAAATATATGCATGTTTGTTTTATCACTCGGAGTAATTGTTACTTCGTGTGATCTGGATGCACCCTCCAAATCGGCGGCTGAAGGCTCAGTTGTGCTCTCTATTGAAGCACTGGCTGAAGGAGCAGTGATGGGTATCCACCAATCGTTTGGCGAAACCAACTCCTACCGCGGACGCTTTTTACCCTACTACGGGATCAATAGCGATGTGGAGTGGTTGAACGGGATTAACCCAACCCAACTGAACGACGGGGGTAAGTATGAGATATCAACCTATGCAACAACCCCGGGCAATACGCAAATGAACACCGACAACAATGCATGGGCGAAATTTTACGAAGGTATTGAACGTGCCAACAAAGCCATCGAGGGATTACGCGACTACGGCAATGTGGAAGAGAATCCGAGAATGGCACAGCTGCTGGGTGAAGCACTCACATTAAGGGCTGTCATCTATCTTGATCTGATAAAGGCGTGGGGTGATGTTCCCGCACGGTTTGATCCGATCACGACAGAAACATTGTATCTTCCCAGATCGGATCGCGATATCATCTACAAACAACTGCTGGCCGACCTGGATGAAGCGGAAGAGCTGGTAGCATGGCCGAATGAATCAACGATCACCTCCAGCACCGAACGGGTGAACAAAGCATTTGTAAAAGGTTTGATGGCACGCATCGCCCTGTACGCCGGCGGTTATTCACAAAGAGCCGATGGTGTTCGTCGCAGCAATGACCCCGAACTGAGTGTCGATAAAATGTACGCCCTGGCTAAAGAGAAAACGATTGAGGTGATACAGCAGGGAACCAATACGCTGGGATCTTTCGAACAAAATTTCAGGCTGTTATGCCAGGATGATGTTGCTGCAGGCAAAGAATCACTCTGGGAGATACCCTTCTCCGCAGGCCGTGGCCGTGTCCTTTTCACGCTGGGTGTACAACACAGAAGCAAAGACCAGTACACAGATCAAAACAGGGGAGGAACGAATGGTCCGTTACCTTACCTCTTCTACGATTATGACGTGGAGGATCTGCGCAGAGATGTGACCTGTGTTCCTTACGAGTGGTCCAACTCCAATCCCAGTCACCAGCAGCTCAGGAGCATCGATAACTGGTGCTTCGGGAAACTGCGTTACGAATGGATGAACCGCAGGGTGACCTCTACCAACGACGACGGTATCAACTGGCAGTATTTACGTCTGGCAGATGTATACCTGATGGCTGCCGAGGCTGTCAATGAACTGGAAGGTCCCGCCAGCGCGGCACCTTACCTCAAGCCTATCCTTGACAGAGCGCTTCCGCCAGCGAAGGTGACAGCCTATATGTCACAGGCAACGGCAAGCAAAGAGGCATTCTTCAACGCCATTGCCGATCAACGAGCCCTTGAATTTGCCGGTGAGAGCCTCCGCAAGGCCGATCTTATTCGCTGGAACCTGTTGAAAACAAAACTGGACGAGGCCAAGACAAAAATGACCCAGCTGATCAACCGGGAAGGACCTTATGCCGATCTGCCGGAGAAATTGTATCATAAAATTGGGGATGACAATGAAACGTTGATTATCTACGGATTGAATCACGGAGATACCGATGAGATCGGGGCGGGCATGAATTATGAAAGCAGCACCGCCTGGTTTGACCCGAATGATCTGACACCTGACCTGATCAATGC
>JAENWZ010000240.1 GCA_016649795.1 Proteiniphilum sp.
GAACCAGCGATCTTTGATTATTTTCAACTGACAAACCACTGAATCCGGATTAGTCTCAACAGGGAGCGCAGGGTAAAAATGAGGTAAAAAAAGCATGATTGAAAATTTGTCAATCATGCTTTTTGCCTGGTACCCAGAGCCGGGATCGAACCGGCATGGAAGTGAATCCACTGGTGTTTGAGACCAGCGCGTCTACCAATTCCGCCATCTGGGCATTGTGGAAAAGTGAGTGCAAAAGTAAGCATATTTTCGGGATTACAAATAAGAACACTCATTTTTTTAGCTATATCATTCCCTTTTTCTCGGCGGGTTCTCTTTTGTTTAGTATCTTTAAGGGTAAAAATGAGGAGAGACAAAACAAATAGTCAGACGAAGATGTTATTCATACAGAATCAATCCTGAAAAATGAATGTTTAGACCCAATGATAATTTCATTTTAGTAATCATATATAATCTTAGTAATGAGAAACAATAATAATTATTGCGTTATTATGAGTGGCGGTGTTGGAAGCCGCTTCTGGCCTTTTAGTAAAGAAGATAGACCCAAACAGTTTCTTGATTTTTTCAGTACAGGTCGGTCATTGCTGCAAAGCACCTATGATCGGTTCAGTAAAATTGTGCCTGCAGAAAATATCTATATCGTTACCAACGATATCTATGCTGATATGACAAGAGCACAGCTGCCCGAGTTAAAGGAGAATCAGCTTTTGCTGGAGCCGTTAAGAAGGAACACCGCACCGGCCATTGCCTTTGCATCATTCAGGATAAGGGCTGTCAATCCACAGGCCAATATCATTGTGGCTCCCTCCGATCATCTGATCATGAAAGAAGATCAGTTTGCCAATGACATTAAAAAGGGGTTGGCGTTCGTAGCTGAAAATCCGGTCCTGCTTACATTGGGTATCAAGCCCAGCCGACCTGAAACAGGGTATGGTTATATCCAGGTGGAGGAAAAAGCAGCAGATGGCATACAAAAAGTAAAAGCTTTTACTGAAAAGCCCAGCCTCGAGCTGGCCAAGAAATTTGTAGAAAGTGGTGAGTTCATGTGGAACTCAGGAATTTTCCTCTGGAATGTGAATAGTATTATCGATGCATTTAATAAATACCTTCCTGATATTATTCAGAAATTCAACGAAGGAAAAGAGCTGTTCAATACTCCTGAAGAGAAAAAGTTCGTGGATGCCAGCTTTCCTTTCTGTCCCAATATATCAATTGATTACGGTGTGCTGGAAAAAGCCGATAACGTTTTCGTGAATATCTCCAACTTTGGATGGAGCGACCTGGGAACATGGGGCTCACTGCACGAAATATCACAGTGTGATGAGAACAACAATGCCAATCTGAACTGCAAGGCACTCTTTATTGAAAGTAATGATAATGTCGTAGCCATGAGTGATGACAAGCTGGTGGTATTACAGGGGCTTGATGATTTTATTGTGGCTGAATCGGATAACGTACTCCTGGTTTGCAAGAAAAGCGAGGAACAGCGGATCAAACATTTCGTGACGGATGTGAAGTTCCGTTATGGGGATGAGTATGTGTAATGCCTGTCTATTCAATTGCAATCAGCACAACCGATTTGGGGGGTAATACAACTAAAAGGGTGTTTTCCGAAAAGGATAAACCCTTTAGTTCCTTAACCGACACTGTCGATGGCTGCTCAAAGCTATTGTAATCGTTGATCTTGTCTGAGGTGAGTATCTGACCCGATACTTTCCCGGCCGATGCTCCCGGCAGCCGTGTATTTACGCGTTGTTCATTCTTGGGGTCGGCATTTACCAGTGTAATGTGAATCTTACCGTTTGTATCTTTCGATGCTGATACGCTTACGGCGTCTATTTCCCTGTCACCTTGTCTGTACTTATTGCTCGTAAATGAGATGGGAAGCAGGGTTGCGTCCTGATGCACTTTGTAGAGGTGAAACACCCAGTAGGTGGGAGTCAGCACTATCTTCTCCTCATCGGTGAGGAGGACAGCCTGTAATACGTTCACCGTCTGAGCGAGGTTTGCCATTTGTACGCGTTCGCAATGAGCATTGAAAATATTCAGGTTGATGCCGGCAATAATCGCATCGCGCATCGTGTTCTGCTGATACAGGAATCCTGGGTTAGTGCCCGGCTCTACATTGTACCACGTTCCCCATTCATCGATGATCATGCCTACACGTTTCTGGGGATCGTACCGGTCCATGATGAGGGAATGTTTGGTGATGAGCTCATCCATAAACAACGTTTTTTCGACCGTATTAAAGTACTCTTCTTCATCGAAATCAGTCGCGGAGCCTTTATCGTTCCAATCCTTTGGTACGGTATAATAATGCAGGGACAGCCCCTGCATATGATGTGCTGCATTTTTCATCACCGTTTCGGTCCAGTTATAGTCACCACCGTTGGCTCCGCAGGCAATTTTATAGATGCGGTTGTCTCCGTAATCTCTGGCGTAAGTGGCATAATGACGGTAGAGATCGGCATAATATTCGGGTCTCATATTGCCACCACAACCCCAGCTTTCGTTACCCACACCCCAGAACCTTACTTTCCAGGGTTCATCGCGTCCGTTTTGACGGCGAAGGTGGGCCATCGGACTCTCACCGTCGAAGGTGATATATTCTATCCACTTAGACATCTCTTCCACTGTGCCGCTGCCCATGTTTGCACTGATATATGGTTCGGCGCCCAGCTGTTCGCAAAGATCGAGAAATTCATGTGTGCCGAAACTGTTGTCTTCTACCACACCTCCCCAGTGGGAGTTGATCATTTTGGGTCGGGTTTCACGAGGACCTATACCATCCATCCAGTGATATTCATCAGCGAAACATCCTCCGGGCCATCGAAGATTGGGAATGCGGATATCCTTCAGTGCTTGTACCACATCGTTGCGGATGCCGCGTGTGTTAGGGATGGAAGACTCTTCACCCACCCAGTAACCTCCATAGATGCAACGTCCCAGATGTTCGGAAAAATGTCCGTATATCTGACGGTTAATGGTTCCCCGGCTCTGATCGGCTTCAATAACCAATTGGTTCTGTGCTAAGATTGAGATGCTGCATAAGAATAGAAGAATAAAAAATGGAAATATTTTTTTAAATTTCATGGTTAAACTATTTATATGCTCTGCAAAAAACAAGAATATATAATTTAACTTTCAAATGCAGGTACGGGTCGCGAAACATCGATAGGCGAAAGATTTAGCTGAATACGCAACACAAGCGAAAGTTGAATATATAATTGTCTTTGACAAGTGCAAAAGTAGAAAAAAAATTTATAAACCAATTCATTTTTTGAACGTTTACTCTTCCTCACTCTTGCAGTCTGCTTGGCACTGAAAATATTACTCTCAGAGGCAATCTATATTAACAGGTTCTTGTCGTTCAGGTATAACCATGTTCATGTACTGTGCCTACCGCACGTCCCGAGGGGTCCGCATTTTTCCTGAAAGCTTCGTCCCACTCCAGTGCAACAGGTGAGCTGCATGCTACAGAGGGTACAGAGGGTACGC
>JAENWZ010000243.1 GCA_016649795.1 Proteiniphilum sp.
TTCCCGATGAAATATCCCCTGTTTCTTCGAGTATACCTTTGTTGATTAGTACGTTTATTGCGGCATGTTCCCGAAGGCTTAGCGGTCGTTGCCCGGTAAATCTGTTATTGTGCCCCTTGATCGTTTTCAGTATCTCTATCTCATCTTCAGTAAGTGAGGTAATCTTCATTGCTGCTGCATGTTCATCACTCTGCTGAAACGCCCTTTTTTCCCCATCTCTCCAGATCGATAGCTCAGCCTCTTTTATTCTGTTCTCTTCCATGATTGAAAAAAGGTTGGGAAGATAGAGTCTTGTGTAAAAGTATCCTGTCATAAAACCGGCGACAAGGAAACAGATAATGAGGGAGATTATCATCGGTTTTGCAAAATTGCAGTTCATCATCTCACAATCGCTGCTGAGAAGTATATAGTCAGCAATGTCTTGAAGGTAACCGAGGATCTTGGTCAGTTGCGTCAGTGTGACTCCGATAATGATTTTGGTCAGCCAGTCTGAAACATCTTCAAGATTGGTGTTGGGTTTGTATTTCGTTGTTCTGTCGTAATCATCCCGGGGATCGAACTTCCTGTTCAGTCTGGGTATGCCGAAGAGAAAACCAAGTACAACGCCGCTCAGCGATGAGGCAAGCGAGATGATGAGTAGCAGTCCTAAAAAGTCCCAGTAGGTTTGTGAAATAGTTGCACAGACAGCAACGATTACAACACCTGCGGAAAAGAGCAACAATGGGAAAAGATGAATGGTCTGTTTCATCTTTACAGAACGTCCGTTTTCTTCCATTTCTTCACAGAAAAAATTGATTTTTTCTTGCTTGCCCGGATTACCCTGCGTGATCTCCTGCGAAACAAACCCTGCCGTGCAGGAGCAGGTCTTCACTTAAAGCCGGCACAGCTGAGCAAGATTCTGTGCGGCAGATTACGTTGCATTACGGATGCAAGTTAATGCAATCTTTTGAATCGCACAAGATTAATCACTCTTTTTTGATTTTTACGTTGCGCCTGTTTGTTTAGAACCTGCCAATGGATTTTTGTCGAAAATATTGTGTATTTTTGTCTGTTAAAATAACTGGCCTGGAAATTTTTTGCGATTATGGAGAGATCAGACACCAATCAGATTGTCTATGACAAAAGCGTGATCGACTTTGTTACCGTTGCTGTGGAGTACTGCGTTTTTCTGGAACAGGAAGAGCAATTGCCCCGGACGGAGTGGATAGATAAAATGCTGAAAATAATGCCCCTGTTGTACGTGAAAGCATCCCTGTTGCCTGAAACGCATGCAATAGATGATTCTCCCCCCGCCACTTTCGTGCGGGAAGAGGACTACTCACGTGTCTCCGTCAGGGTCGCTCAACTGATGGGTGAGGAAGATGTCTATCTGGATGTGTTCGTAGAGGATATGAAATACAGCGACAGGCCCGTTTCCGGTTTTGTGTCGGAAAATATTGCTGATATCTATCAGGATGTGAGGAACTTCATCTCTGTTTATCAGTTTGAACTCACCGATCAGATGAATGACGCTTTGGCTGTTTGCAGAGAGAATTTTCATCTTTTTTGGGGACAAAAACTGGTGAATGTGTTACGTCCCCTGCACGCGCTGAAGAGCAGGGGTGTGAATATGGATTTTACAGATGTGGAAGAGGATATAAAAGGGGAGGAATTGTGGGATTGATGATAACAAAGGAACAGATAGCTGAATTACCGATAGAAACGTTTTCCGGCAAAATTATTGTGATTGATCATATGAATGAAGTGCGTGAAGCATTGAGCTATCTTTTATCCAAACCGGTACTCGGTTTCGATACTGAAACCAAGCCGGCTTTCAAGAGGGGACAAGTCCATAAGGTGGCACTGATGCAACTCTCCACTGAAGAGGAGTGCTTCCTGTTTCGTTTGAATAAGATAGGTTATCCCGATGATTTGGAGTCTTTTATGATTGATCCAGAGATCAAAAAAATTGGTCTTTCGCTGCGTGACGATTTTGCTGCTATACGTAAACGCTCTGATGGTATACCGGAGAATTTTATCGATCTGCAGCTTTTTGTAGATAAGTTCGGAATCGAGGATAACAGCCTGCAAAAGATATATGCGATAGTTTTCGGTAAGAAAATATCCAAGAGCCAGCGCTTATCGAACTGGGAAGCCCCTGTGCTCACCCCTGCGCAACAGTCGTACGCAGCTATTGATGCCTGGGCTTGTCTTCGCATTTACAATCATCTGCCCAATAACCAATAACAACCGATGAAGATGTATAAAGAAATAGTGTTGAGACCCAAAAAAGAGGAATCACTGAAACGGTTTCATCCATGGCTCTTCTCGGGTGCTATTGCACGCAAACCGGAGCTGTTGGATGAGGGTGAGATAGTGCGCGTAATCGCTTCCGACGGTAGTTTCCTGGGAGTGGGACATTATCAGATTGGCAGCATCAGCGTGCGTATTCTGTCGTTCAGGGATGAACAAATAGATGCCGCTTTCTACAGAGAGAGAGTTTCACAGGCTTACAGGCTTCGCAATGAGCTGCAGCTCGTAAGAGACGATAACAACACCTTCAGGCTGCTGCATGGTGAGGGTGATCATTTGCCGGGACTGATCATAGATATCTATGGTGATACCGCTGTAATACAGGCTCATTCGGTGGGTATGCACAAAGATCTGGAACTTATTACCGATGCTTTAAAGGATATCATCCCCCCCGACAGGTTGAAACATATTTTCTATAAATCGGTAGGTACACTGCCATTCAAAGCCGGTCTGGCACCGGAAGATGCTTATCTTTCAGGAGGGGAGAACGTGGAAGGTATCGCACTGGAGAATGGACTAAAATTCCATATAGATTGGCTGAAGGGGCAGAAAACTGGTTTTTTCATCGACCAGAGGGAGAACAGGAAACTGCTTGAGTACTACTCCAAAGGACGGTATGTGTTAAATATGTTCTGTTACACCGGCGGCTTCTCGGTATACGCTCTTCGGGGAGGAGCCGTGAAAGTGGAATCGGTGGACAGCTCGGCGAAAGCTGTCACCCTTACCGATCAAAATGTCACTCTCAATTTCGGTGATGATCACCGCCATACCTCCTCTGCAGAAGATGCCTTTAAGTACCTGAAACAGATGCCGGAAGGAAAGTGTGATCTTATTGTGCTAGATCCGCCCGCATTCGCCAAACATCGGGGTGCAATTAATAACGCGCTTCAGGGATACAAAAAACTGAATCACTCTGCAATGGAGAAAATTGCCGCGGGAGGTATCCTCTTTACATTCTCATGCTCACAGGTAATCACAAAAGAGCAGTTTCGACTTGCTGTGTTTAGTGCTGCCGCTATTTCCGGAAGAAAAGTGAGAATTCTGCACCAGCTTACGCAACCTGCCGATCACCCCATCAATATATATCATCCCGAAGGAGAATATCTGAAAGGATTGGTGCTTCAGGTAGAA
>JAENWZ010000212.1 GCA_016649795.1 Proteiniphilum sp.
GGCCATAGAGGCATCATGATCGGTAACAACTCGGCTTCGGTGGTCGCAGATGCTTATCTGAAAGGACTGAGGGGTTACGATATTGAAACGCTTTACGAGGCGATGCTTCACGGTACGGAAAATGTACATCCGAAAGTATCCTCCACAGGACGCCTCGGTTATGAGTACTACAACACACTGGGATATGTGCCCTATGATGTGAAAATTAATGAGAACGCGGCAAGGACGCTTGAATATGCCTATGCCGACTGGACCATTTATAAAATGGCCAAAGAGCTGAAACGTCCTCAGGCTGAGATAGACCTCTTTGCCAAACGCAGCCAGAACTACCGTAACCTCTATTCGAAGGAGCACAAGCTGATGCGCGGACGTAATAAAGATGGCTCCTTCCAGTCCCCTTTCAGTCCCACCAAGTGGGGTGATGCATTTACTGAGGGTAACAGCTGGCATTACACCTGGTCGGTTTTCCACGACCCGCAGGGGCTGATTGATCTGATGGGCGGGAAGAAGGCGTTTACCGGCATGCTGGACTCGGTATTTATCATGCCTCCCATTTTCGATGACAGCTACTACGGGGGAGTCATCCATGAGATACGTGAGATGCAGATCATGAATATGGGTCAGTATGCGCATGGTAATCAGCCTATTCAGCATATGATCTATCTTTATAATTATGCGGGAGAGCCATGGAAGACGCAGTATTGGGCACGTGAAGTGATGGATAAGCTCTACAATTATCAACCCGATGGCTACTGCGGTGATGAGGACAACGGTCAGACATCGGCATGGTATGTCTTCTCAGCACTCGGGTTCTATCCTGTTTGCCCGGGCAGCGATGAGTATGTGATTGGATCACCCCTGTTTAACAAGATGACCATCCACCTCGAAAATGGCAGGAAGGTTGAGATAAACGCTCCCAATAATGCAAGTAAGAGAAGATATGTTTCCGATATCAAGTTTAACGGGAGAACGCATACAAAGAACTATTTCTCCCATCAGGAGCTGATGAAAGGTGCGAAGATTGATCTCTCCATGTCTGAAACACCGGATAAAAAGAGGGGAATCAAACAATCCGATTTTCCCTATTCTTTCTCGAACGAAAAGAAGTAACCCTCGTGGGTTGAGTTGATTACAAGTGCTGAGATAAACTGAAAAGTTTATTTCAGCACTTTTTCTTTGTCCACCTTCAGGTTGTTCAGCACCTCCTCGGTCGATTTGACGGGGACAAACAATCCGTAGCGGTTGAATGGCAGAAGGATGGGAACGAAAGGTCTGAACGCCCACTCTTTGATCTCTACCTGAGCTACTCCCTGATGCAGGATATTCAGTTCTTTCGCTGCCGCGTAGGAAAGGTCAATGATCCTGTTCCTGATGTAGGGTCCTCTGTCCGTCACTTTCACAACGACGGATTTATTGTTTTTCTTATTCCTCACCTCCAGCAACGTGCCAAAAGGGAGTGTCCGGTGGGCACAAGTGAGACTGTCTTTATGGTAGGGCCTGCCACTCGACATTTTTCTACCATGAAGCCGATGGGAATAATAGGAGGCTTGTCCCGATTGCTGAGAAAAGCTGAATGATGTGAATGTGCATATAACAAGTGCGATAAGCAGTAGTGCTATTCTTCTCATCTCCCCTGGGTTTTGAAATTCGATCTGCAAATAAAGGAAAAATTCTTCATAGCCGCTCATTTTAAGTGTTAATTTGTAAATATGGAGGGTTATTGTACAATAATCTCACTTTCGGAGTAACAGCAGAATAACATGAGTGAAACAAGAAGATCATTATTAACAAGAGCCGGACTCCTTGCTTTGGCAGGGGTGACAAGGGCATCCATAAAAAAAAGGAAAGCGTTTAAACTTTCCTTTTTTAGTTGCGGAGGCAAGATTCGAACTTACGACCTTTGGGTTATGAGTCCAACGAGCTACCAACTGCTCCACTCCGCGATATTTTTTCCCTTAATGGGGATGCAAAGATAGGACATTTTATTTAAAAGGCAAAATATTTGGGAAACTTTTTTGTTTGTAGGCGAAAAACAGTACATTTGAATCAAAATTCATCCCTATGTCAGACAGCATTGTAATTATCCCCACCTATAACGAGAAGGAGAATATTGAGAATATTATCCGGGCGGTTTTTACCCTGGAGAAAAGCTTCCATATTTTAGTTATTGATGACGGATCTCCCGACGGCACGGCTGCCATAGTCCATCGGCTGATATCGGAAGAGTTTGCCGGCCGTTTGTTCATCGAAGAGAGAAAAGGGAAGATGGGGCTTGGTACTGCTTACATCCACGGGTTCAAATGGGCTCTGGAACGGTCATACGATTATATTTTTGAGATGGATGCCGATTTCTCCCACAATCCTGATGATCTTCCCCGGTTGTATGCAGCCTGCAGTGAGGAGGGTTATGATGTCTCGGTAGGATCTCGTTATTCTACCGGTGTGAACGTGGTGAACTGGCCTATGGGGCGTGTGCTGATGTCTTATTTTGCATCGAAGTATGTCCTTTTTGTTACCAGTCTTAACGTGAAGGATACCACCGCGGGGTTTGTCTGCTATAGACGCAAAGTGCTGGAAACCATTAATCTGGATGAGATAAAGTTCAAGGGTTATGCTTTCCAGATTGAGATGAAATATACGGCCAAAGTGCTGGGATTCAAGATAAAGGAGGTGTCGGTGATTTTCGTGAACAGAAGGCTTGGTACCTCGAAAATGGATTCGAGCATCTTCGGGGAAGCTTTCTTCGGAGTCATTTACCTGCGATGGAGGAAAGAGATAGGAAAAATCAAACCTCGGCCTAAACTTATCAAACAAGCAACATGATACTTATTCACAAAGCTACGATCATCAACGAGGGGATATCCTTTACAGGATCTATTCTATTGGAAGGAGAACGCATTTCCCGTATCTTTAAAGAGGATGTGCCCGAACAGCTTCTGAACGGCTGCCGTGAGGTGATCGATGCGCGGGGGCTCTATCTGATCCCGGGAGTGATAGATGATCAGGTTCATTTTCGTGATCCGGGATTAACACATAAGGGTGATATAAGATCCGAAAGCAGGGCTGCTGTTGCCGGAGGTGTCACCTCCTTTATGGAGATGCCCAATACCAATCCGCAGACCATTACCAATGATGCACTCTCCCGTAAGATGGAGATGGCCGCGGAGAAATCTGTGGCTAACTATGCATTTTACCTAGGTGCCACCAATGACAATTTGGGGGAGCTGAAAAAGGTGGACAGTAAACAGGTGTGTGGCGTGAAGGTCTTCATGGGTGCCTCCACAGGGAATATGCTTGTGGATAATGAGAAAGCGTTGCAGCAGATTTTTGCGGAAGTGGATATGCTTATTGCCACGCACTGCGAGAAGGAGGAGATTATAAGGGAGAACGCAGCGTTCTACAGGAAGAGGTTCGGTGAGATGATCCCTATACCCTGGCATCCGGTGATCAGAAGTGCCGAGGCATGTTATCGTTCATCATCCCACGCCGTTGAGCTGGCCGACAGGTATGGCTCGCGCCTGCATGTGCTGCATCTCTCCACAGCCCGCGAGATGAGTCTGTTCAGTGATGCTCCGCTGGAGGAGAAGAGAATCACCGCAGAGGTCTGCGTACACCATTTATGGTTCTCTGATGTTGATTACGATCGTCTCGGTGCACTGATTAAATGGAACCCGGCAGTCAAGGGCGTTGAGGAGAGGGAGGCGCTGCGTGAAGCGCTGAAAGAAGGTAAGCTCGATGTGGTTGCCACCGACCATGCACCTCATCTGATGAGTGAGAAAGAGGGCGGATCACTGCAGGCAGCCTCGGGCGGACCGCTCGTGCAGCATTCACTGCAGGTGATGCTGGAGTTGGCAGGCAGGGGTATCTGGACGAAAGAGCTCGTTGTGGAGAAGATGTGTCATGCACCGGCACGCCTGTTTCAGGTAAAAGAGAGAGGATATATCCGTGAGGGTTATTATGCTGATCTTGTTCTGGTTGATCCCGCCGCTCCCTATACCGTCTCCGCGGAGAATATACGCTACAAGTGCGGTTGGTCTCCCTTTGAGGGAGAAACGTTCGGCTGCTCCGTGAAACAAACATTCGTGAACGGCAAGCTGGCATACGATAACGGAGTTATTACTGAGAATCTGTTCGGCAAAGCGCTTGCATTTGA
>JAENWZ010000313.1 GCA_016649795.1 Proteiniphilum sp.
ACAGGATATCAACGTGCTGGTGCTCGATACAGAAGTGTACTCCAACACGGGAGGACAATCATCCAAGTCAACACCTATTGCTGCTGTGGCTAAATTTGCCGCTGCCGGAAAAGGATTCGTAAAAAAGACCTCGGCATGATCGCTACAACCTACGGATATGACTACGTGGCACAGGTAGCGATGGGTGCCAACCAGGGTCACTACCTGAAAGCATTGAAAGAGGCGGAATCCTATCACGGTCCTTCTCTGATCATTGCCTACTCTCCCTGTATCAGCCACGGCTTGAAGAAGGGTATGGGCAGTGCGCAGATGGAGCAGAAATCTGCCGTTGAATGTGGTTACTGGCACTTGTGGCGTTACGACCCGCGTCTGGAGGAACAGGGCAGGAACCCGTTCCAGCTCGACAGCAAAGAGCCCGACTGGAGTAAGTTCAAGGATTTCCTGCTTGGCGAAGTGCGTTATACGCAGTTGATCAAATCATTTCCGAAACAGGCCGATGAATTGTTCGATGCGGCTAAGGAGAGTGCTCAGTGGCGTTATCGCTCATACCAGCGAATGGTAGAAGCAAGCTTTGCCGGAACGACGGCCGGGGAAGTACCGGTTGAGGAAACAGCCGGAGGCGAAAACTAAGGACTGTAAATCTTCTCATTTACACGGGGGTGTCACAGTATGTGATGCCCCCGGTTGTTAGGTGGCAGAATCAGGAAAACAATAATCACTAAAGTGTGACTATTACAAATACTCTGGAAATAGTTGTATCTTTGTGTTTGAAATAGATTTAAGATTCAAGACACAAGACGCAAGACAGGAATCAGGATAAAGAGGGAATAATTAGAAACCTTTGAATAAATAATTTTAATCTTATGAACATTCAAATCATCAACGGTCCCAACCTCAATCTGCTTGGCTCCCGCGAGCCGGATCTGTATGGCGACAGATCTTTTGATCATTATCTGGAATCATTGCAGGCAGATTTTCAAGGTGTCGATCTAACCTACTTCCAGTCCAATGTAGAGGGTGAGATCATCAATAAGATTCAGGAGGCTGGTTACGACAGTGATGGGATCATCCTCAATGCAGGTGGATATACCCACACCTCGGTAGCTATCCGTGATGCTGTTAAAGCGGTGCCTGCGCCGGTGGTGGAGGTGCATATCTCCAACGTGCATGCCCGTGAAGAGTTCCGTCATCACTCCATGCTGTCGGCCGTATGCCTGGGAGTGATTGCCGGCTTCGGACTCCACTCTTATCGGCTGGCTGTTGAAGCGATTCTTCTGGCAAACAAAAAATAGATCCAAACGTTACATATGCTGAAATTACAATAGATATATATGCTCAAATCAACAAAAATTATCGCCACCATATCCGACAAAAGATGTGATGTGACGTTCCTGCAGCAATTGTTCGAGGCAGGAATGAATGTGGTAAGACTCAACTCGGCACACCTCGATGAGGAGGGTTTTCTGAAAATTATTCATAACGTAAGGGAAGTATCCAGCCAGATCGCTATTCTGGTAGACACCAAAGGGCCGGAGATACGTACCACAGTGGCAGAAGCGCCTATTGAACTCAAGACAGGTGAACAGATCAGAATAGTGGGTGATCCCATGGGAATTTCATCAGCAGAGACACTTTATATCTCCTATCCCAATATTGCTAAAGAGATGCATTTGGGTGATGATATCCTGATTGATGACGGAGAGATCGACCTGAAGGTGATAGCTGTAAACGAGGATTATCTGCTATGTACTGTTAACAACGACGGTACCATCGGTAGCCGCAAAAGTGTGAATATCCCCGGGGTACGCATCAATCTTCCTTCCATTACTGAACGGGATAAAAAATTCATCGCTCTGTCGATAAAAAACGAGGTAGACTTTATTGCTCACTCATTCGTGCGAAACGGTGATGATGTGCTCGCCGTACAGGAGATACTGGATGAGTTGGAGAGCCCCATCAAGATCATCGCCAAGATAGAAAACCAGGATGGGGTGGATAATGCCGATGAGATACTTGAAGCTGCATACGGTATTATGGTTGCCCGTGGCGACCTGGGAATAGAGGTGGCACAGGAGAAGATCCCCGGTATTCAACGGGTACTCATCAAAAAAGCTATTCAACATAAGAAGCCGGTGATTGTGGCTACACAGATGCTACACTCCATGATCCACAACCCCCGTCCCACACGTGCCGAGATAACCGATATCGCCAATGCTATCTATTATCGCACCGACGCGGTGATGCTCAGTGGCGAGACAGCTTACGGGAAGTATCCGGTGGAGGCTGTGAGAACTATGATGAAAACAGCCTACGAAGCTGAACTGACCAAGCTGTCGGAGAATGATATACGTGTTCCTTACAATCCTGAGGACGACCGTGAGGTAACGGAGTTCCTTGCCAAGCAGGCGGTGAAATCATCCATACGATTGAATGTGAAAGCTATCGTAACAGAT
>JAENWZ010000111.1 GCA_016649795.1 Proteiniphilum sp.
GGCAATGACCTTGAATGGTGCTGCCGGTGATACCAAAACAGCTATGCAGGAGGCGCTTCTATGGAGTGATTTCCCCGATAATGAGGCGATCAATAGTTACTACAAAAAACTGAATGAGGCTTTGTTGAAAACAGATCCCTCCACCAGGCTCTCTATAGCCAATGCCATTTTCACCAATCAATCCGTGACGATCAATACCAATTTTATCAACACCAACCAAACATGGTATGATGCTACGGTGCAGCGAGTTGATTTTTCCAATCCTGCCACCACGGCTGTTATCAACCAGTGGGCTTCAGATCATACCAACGGGTTGATAAAAAAGGTGATAGACAAAACCAATTACAACGATTTGATGTATCTGCTCAATGCCATCTATTTCAAAGGAATCTGGACGACAGAATTTGATGTGAAAAATACGACGAAAAAAACCTTCACCGGCGAAGATGGCACAATTCAGCAAGTAGATATGATGAAGCAAAAGGCAACGTTCAGTTACACGGAAGATCAGACCCTGCAGATGGTGCAGCTCCCCTACGGTAACCAGGCCTTCAGCATGATGGTGTTACTGCCCAAAGAGGGGAAGAAGCTTAAGGATGTGCTGACCGCTACCCGGCAGAGTGATTACTGGAGCGACCTGAAATCGGGGTTGCGCGAGGCTGAGGTTGATCTGTTCCTGCCGAGATTTAAAACGGAGTACAGTAAGTATTTGAACGAAGTACTTACAAAAATGGGAATGGGGGTTGCCTTCACCGATGCTGCCGATTTCACCGGTATAACAGATATTCCCGCAAGGATTTCATTTGTGAAACAGGACACCTATATCAGTACCGATGAGTCGGGAACTGAAGCTGCAGCCGTGACCACCGTAGGGATGGTGATGACTTCGATGCCTGGAGAGCCGCAATCGGTCGTTTTCAATGCAGAAAGACCCTTTATCTATATCATTCAGGAAAACTCCACTGGTGCTGTGCTCTTTATGGGGGCAGTGAAGAATTTTGATAAATAAACTTTTTTTTATCCTCCTTTTTTATCGTTAATAGTAAACACCCAACAGGTTTCGCTTGTTGGGTGTTGTTTTTTATTTTAATTCCGAAACATCGTGGTGAAATAGTGATTTTTCTTTTTTATCTTTTTGTGTGTCAGTGGAGTTGTCCCAAATGGAAAACATTTCATGTCAATGTGAAAATTAATCATATGATATACAGATTATTATATTTTTTTAGGGAAAACTTATTCAATTGTTGATAAATAAATGTGTAAATATTTTGCGCTTTTAGAAAGTTTCAATAAACTTGCATAACCAAACGATACCTGTATTGAAAAATAACATCTCATATCAGGAGAATCAGGAAACATTTTAAAAGTCAATTTATTTATTTTAAATTATTATCAGCTGATGAAAAAAAAGACCTACACCTTCGACGAAGCAAACAAAGCCTCGTTGGAGTATTTTAAGGGTGATGAGCTTGCAGCCAAGGTATGGGTGAGTAAGTACGCGCTTAAAGACAGCCAGGGAGATATCTACGAAAAGACGCCCGAGGACATGCATTGGCGGTTGGCAAGAGAGGTAGCGAGGATGGAGAAGAGATATGCCAATCCATTAAGCGAGCAAGAGCTGTTTGATCTGTTCGATCAGTTCAGATACATTATCCCGCAAGGGAGTCCCATGACCGGTATCGGGAATGATTTTCAGGTTGCTTCACTCTCTAACTGTTTTGTGATCGGGATGGATGGTAACGCCGATTCGTATGGCGCGATTATCCGTATTGATGAAGAGCAGGTGCAACTGATGAAACGCCGCGGTGGTGTGGGTCATGACCTTTCACATATCCGTCCGAAGGGATCACCCGTCAAAAATTCCGCACTGACATCCACAGGACTGGTTCCTTTCATGGAACGTTACTCCAACTCCACGCGTGAGGTGGCACAGGACGGTCGTCGCGGAGCGTTGATGTTGAGTGTCTCTATCAATCATCCCGATTCGGAGAATTTTATTGATGCCAAGCTGGAACAGGGGAAGGTGACCGGAGCGAATATATCGGTGAAGATCGATGATGATTTCATGAAGGCTGCAGCCGAAAAAACCCCTTATATTCAGAAGTATCCCATTGCATCAGACCAGCCGAAATATCAGAAAACGATTAACGCGCAGGAGCTGTGGGATAAAATAGTGCACAACGCATGGCAGTCGGCCGAGCCGGGTGTCCTCTTCTGGGACACCATTATCCGTGAGTCGGTGCCCGACTGTTATGCCGACCTGGGTTTCAAGACAGTCTCCACCAATCCCTGTGGTGAGATTCCCTTGTGTACCTACGACAGTTGTCGTCTGCTGGCGATCAACCTCTACTCCTATGTGGTGAATCCCTTTAAGAAGGATGCATGGTTCGATTTTGAGCTGTTTGGCAAACATGTGCAGCTGGCACAACGTATCATGGATGATATTGTCGACCTGGAATCGGAGAAGATCGACAAGATACTTGAAAAAATTGATGCTGATCCCGAGACGGAAGAGGTGAAATCGTCGGAACGCACCCTCTGGAAAAAGATCCAGAGGAAAACATTGCAGGGTCGTCGTACGGGTGTGGGTATTACCGCTGAAGGTGATATGCTGGCCGCTTTGGGAATACGCTACGGTACTGATGAGGGTACCGATTTCTCAGAGAAGGTACATCGTGCCGTAGCCATCAATGCCTATCGCTCATCGGTAGATATGGCCAAAGAGCGGGGTGCTTTTGAGATCTTCGATGCCGGGAGAGAGAAAAACAATCCGTTCATCAATCGCCTGAAAGAGGCTGATCCACAGATGTATAAAGATATGGTGAAGTATGGCCGCCGCAATATCGCCTGTCTCACTATCGCCCCTACCGGAACCACCAGCCTGATGTCACAGACCACCTCCGGTATAGAGCCGGTATTTCTTCCTGTCTACACACGCCGTCGCAAGGTGAATCCGAACGACAGGGATGTGAAGATCGATTTCATTGATGAGAATGGTGATTCCTGGGAGGAGTATGTAGTGTTCCATCACAAGTTCGTGACATGGATGGAGGCGAACGGTTACTCCACCACCAGACGTTATTCCGGTGAGGAAATCGATGAGCTCGTGACCAAATCACCCTATTACAAAGCCACCTCGAACGATGTGGACTGGCTGCAGAAGGTGAAGATGCAGGGACGCGTACAGAAATGGGTGGATCATTCCATCAGTGTAACCATCAACCTGCCTAACGATGCGACGGAAGAGCTGGTGGGTGAGTTGTATATGGAAGCGTGGAAGAGCGGTTGCAAAGGATGTACTGTCTACCGCGACGGATCGCGTGCGGGTGTGCTTATCTCCAACGGCAATGGTGATGGCGACAAGAAAGAGGAGGCAGATGATGACTGTTATGAATTGCCCCAGATCGTCACCTCACGTCCTATTGAACTGGAATCTGATGTGATAAAGTTTCAGAACAACAAGGAAAAGTGGATCGCTTTTATCGGGTTGTTGAACGGCAGGCCATACGAAATATTTACCGGTATCAACGATGAGGATGACGGTATCATGGTGCCGAAGAATGTCTCTACCGGTAAAATCATCAAAGCGTACGATAATGACGGACGGAAGCACTACGATTTTCAGTTTCAGACGCGCAGAGGTTATAAAGTAACCATTGAGGGACTGGACGGGAAGTTCAATCCTGAATATTGGAACTATGCGAAGCTGATCTCAGGGGTGTTGCGTTACGGTATGCCCATTGATCAGGTGATCAAGCTGGTGTCGGGTCTGGAGCTGGACAGTGAGACGATCAACACCTGGAAGAATGGTGTTGAGCGGGCATTGAAGAGATACCTGCCCAATGAAACAGAGATCAAGGGTCAGAAATGCCCCGTCTGCGGACATGAGACGCTGGTCTACGAGGAGGGGTGTCTGAAATGCCGCAACTGCGGCGCATCCAAGTGCGGCTGATCAGTCCGGCAGATTGACCATCGTTTTTCTGTTTTTTATTTATTCATCTGCTCTTTTTCTGTTTTTGCCTTATGAACGATACTTTTTATACCATCGAACAGCCGGGTGAAGGGTTCATCACCGAGAAGAAGAGCAAGTTTATCTCGCACATCATTCCCGTGAAGAGTGCCGAAGAGGTGAAGGAGATAGTGGGTGAGCACCGGAAGAAGTATTACGATGCACGGCATGTCTGCTGGGCCTATATGCTGGGGTGGGAGCGGGACGAGTTTCGTGCGAACGACGATGGGGAGCCTTCGGGTACGGCCGGGAAGCCTATCCTGGGGCAGATCAACTCCGCCGGGCTGACCGATGTACTGATACTTGTGGTGCGCTATTTTGGCGGCACGCTACTGGGTACCGGCGGACTGATCAAATCCTACAAGGAAGCAGCCGCCGCCGCTATCGCCAACGTGGAGATCGTGGAGAAAACAGTGGATGATTTTATCGATATCTATTTTGAATACCCGTTGTTTAATGATGTGATGCACGTGTTAAAACAGTTCGCGTCGGTCCGCTGGACGCAGGACTTCAGGGAGAGCTGCAGGATGCGGCTGCAGGTACGTCGTTCTCTCTCTGCGCCACTGACGGAGATGCTCACTGCTATTTATGGTGTTATGGTCAGCACAGATGAAAAATAGCTTAATAAATAAGGAATTTCTAAAATAATTATAGATACTTACACAAAATTACTACTTTTGCACCTTGAATGTGAAGTATCTCACATACAACAGATAGAAGAAAAAGCATTTAATGGAAAAAAACCTGGTTATCGTAGAGTCCCCTGCGAAAGCAAAAACGATAGAGAAATTTCTTGGCAAGGATTTTCATGTCATGTCCAGCTACGGGCATATCCGTGATCTAAAGAAAAAAGATTTCAGCATTGATATTGAAGATAATTTTAAGCCGATATATGAAGTTCCTGCCGACAAGAAAAAAGTTGTCTCAGAGCTAAAAGCCGCTGCTAAGAACGCCGAAACCGTATGGCTCGCCTCGGATGAGGACCGCGAGGGAGAGGCTATCTCCTGGCATCTGTTCGATGCATTGAATCTGAAAGAAGAGAACACCAGACGCATCGTCTTTCATGAGATCACCAAGAACGCGATCCAGGAAGCCATTCAGAAACCAAGAAAAATAGATCAGAACCTGGTCGATGCCCAGCAGGCACGCCGTGTGCTGGACCGCATTGTAGGTTTTGAACTCTCACCCGTACTGTGGAGAAAGATCAAGCCCGCCCTTTCTGCCGGCCGCGTACAATCGGTCGCTGTGCGTCTGATCGTGGAGCGTGAACGTGAGATACAGAATTTCACGTCTGAGGCAGCCTACAGGATCGTAGCAATCTTCACCAAAGAGGAGAACGGGCAGCAGTATGAATTCAAAGCGGAGTACAACAAACGGCTGAAAAGCAAAGAGGAGGCGTTGGCGCTCCTGGAGAAGCTGAAGAGAGCTCAGTTCTCCATCGAAGATGTTTCCACCAAGCCTGCCAAAAAATCACCTGCTGCACCTTTCACCACCTCCACCCTGCAACAGGAGGCTTCGCGTAAGCTGGGCTTCTCTGTGGCGCAGACGATGATGGTGGCACAGCGGCTCTATGAATCGGGGAAGATCACCTATATGCGTACCGACTCCGTCAACCTGTCGGGACTGGCCATTGGCACCGCCAAAACAGAGATCTACGAACAGTATGGCGAGAAGTATCACCAGGTACGTCAATACACCACCAAATCGAAAGGAGCACAGGAGGCGCATGAAGCCATCCGTCCCACCTACATCAGTGAGCATGAGGTGCCGGGCTCGGCACAGGAGAAGCGACTCTACGAGCTGATCTGGAAGCGCACCATCGCCTCGCAGATGGCCGATGCGCAGCTGGAGCGTACGATAGCCAACATCGCTATCTCGAATGCCGACGGTAAATTTGTTGCCAACGGTGAAGTGATCAAGTTCGACGGATTCCTGCGTGTCTATCTTGAGGGTACAGACGATGAGAACGGAGAGAATGATGAAGGCATGCTGCCACCCATGAGAAAAGGCGAAGCGTTGGGTATGCTTAAGACCACCGCCACGGAGCGTTTCACGCAACGTCCTGCACGATTCACGGAGGCAGCGCTTGTACGCAAGATGGAAGAGTTGGGAATAGGACGTCCTTCCACCTATGCCCCAACCATCACCACCATCGTGAACCGTGAATATGTAGAGAAAAGAATTGTGGAGGGAGTAGAGAGGAGCTATAATATCCTGATGCTCAAGAAAGGGAGCATCAAAGATATTGATAAGACGGAGATTGCCGGTGCCGATAAAAATAAACTTGTACCCACCGATATAGGGATTGTGGTGAATGATTTTCTTGTAGAGTACTTCTCTGCTGTGATGGATTTTAATTTTACGGCGAAAGTTGAAAAAGAGTTCGATGAGATAGCGGAAGGAAAAGCCCTGTGGAATCAATCGATCGCCAATTTTTACAAGAAGTTCCATCCCATCGTGGAGGAGACAACGCAGATGCGTATCGAACACAAGGTGGGTGAACGGGTATTGGGCACCGATCCCAAAACGGGGCGTCAGGTGTCGGTGAAGATTGGTCGTTATGGTGCGATGGCACAGATAGGTATCTCAGAAGAAGAGGAGAAGCCGCAGTTTGCCTCACTGCAGAAATCGCAATCCATTGAGACCATCACCCTCGAAGAGACACTAAGGCTGTTCGATCTGCCAAGAAACCTGGGAACGTTCAGGGAGACAGATGTGATGATTGGTATAGGCCGCTTTGGTCCTTACGTCCGTCATAATAATAAGTTTGTCTCATTGCCTAAAGATGCGGATCCGCTGGAGATACAGCTCGATGAAGCAATAGTGCTGATCGAGGCAAAAGAGAAAAAAGACAGCGAGAAGATCATCAAAACGTTCGAAGAAGAGCCTCATCTGCAGGTGCTGAACGGTCGTTACGGCCCTTATATCACATTTAAGAAATCGAACTATAAGATTCCCAAGACCATGCAGCCGGGTGAGCTGTCGCTGGATGATTGTCGTCAGCTCATTGCTGAAGCTGATAAGGAGGGTAAGCCTGCAAAGAAAAACGGGAAATCTTCCGCCAAGAAGTCCACCGCGAAAAAAACAAC
>JAENWZ010000292.1 GCA_016649795.1 Proteiniphilum sp.
GAGCAGGAGAGCTGACAGAGCTGACGTGGGAGTATTACCGGGAGAAGCTCACTGATATCCTACCCGCATTGGGAACACATACCCCTATGACTACTGCCCAGATTGACCATATGTTCGGGAAAACGCCTAAGGCTCTTTTTCGTGACCACGATTGGCGCAACGATGTGATCACGCTTGGAGAGGTGCCGGCAGCGTATGTGCGTGAAGTGTCGGAGGGGAAGGTCGATTTCTCCTGGCCTGTACAGGTCAACAGGCTGCTGCAGGAAGGTGATTTTGATCTGATTCTATCCATAGGCCAGGTGGTGCCTCACGAAGTGGTGGGTATGGCCAACTACAATAAAAATATATTCGTGGGTACCGGAGGAAGCGACGGGATCAACAAGAGCCACTACATTGGTGCTGTATATGGTATGGAACGCATGATGGGACGGGCCGATACGCCTGTGCGACGGGTGTTCAACTACGCCACGGATCATTTCGCACAACATCTGCCAATCCTATATGTACTCACAGTGGTGGGTGTAAATGAAGCGGGAGAGCAAAAGACCTACGGCCTGTTCGTGGGAGATGATTTTGAAGTGTTCGACCGTGCAGCGAAACTGTCACTTGAGGTCAATTTCGTGATGGTCGAAAAGCCACTGAAGAAGGTGGTGGTGTGGCTCGATCCCACGGAATTTAAAAGTACCTGGCTGGGTAATAAGTCTATTTACCGTACCCGAATGGCCATTGCCGATGCAGGTGAGCTTATTGTGCTTGCTCCTGCTCTGAAAGAGTTCGGTGAAGATAAAACCATTGATCAGCTAATTCGCAAGTATGGCTATTTCGGGACCCCTCAAACACTGAAGAGTGTCGCTGAAAATCAAGATCTGAGAGATAATCTGGGAGCGGCAGCACATCTTATTCACGGGTCGTCTGAAGGCAGATTTTCTATTACCTACTGTCCGGGCAAAGATGCGGAGAACCTCACCAGGAAAGAAATTGAGAGCGTTGGTTTCCAATGGGGCGATATAGAAGTTGCCATAGGAAAGTATAATCCCCGCCATCTGAAAGAGGGCTTTAACATGCTTCCCGACGGCGAAGAGATTTATTATATCTCAAGCCCGGCACTTGGGTTATGGGCGAATAAAAGCAGATTTGAGTTTTGAGAATGGACGAATAAGCTGTTATTTCGTCTTTTTAATTTCCGGTAGATAAATCGGGAAGAGGATTCCTGTGTTAAATCCTTAGGTGCAAAAATAGTATAAAATTATGCAAATAAACAGTCAGCATTTAACTTTTATCTTGTGTAATTTTGTAACAGTTCACTGACGTAAAAGCTAGAATTTTCAAACTTACAGCAGGCGGCTTAATGTTAGCATGCGGAAGTTGAGTTATATAATATCATTAATAATGAAAAAAAAGTTTGAAGTAACAAATCCTGACCTGGACTTAAGCCCCATGACCGGGATGACCAGAAAGCACTATATTGATTGTGCAAAATATCTTCTGGAGCGTGCTTTTACTCATGTTGATTCCATAAATCAGCATCTGAGCTTTCCCACCGTTCCAGGTAAAACATACCCTCAGCCAAATTCACCTGAATGGCGTTATCGTGCAGCTGATTTTGAGGCTTTGGAACGTACTTTTACACTAGCCGGACCACTGATTCATGTTGATCCGGAGACCACTATCAATGGGATAAACTTGAGGGATTATTACGCATTGCATATTTATAGGACTTTTACTCCCGGACATCCCAACTCATTACCACTTCCCGAGGAGCTGCCTGATTCCAATTATCAGTTTACCTGTGAGTTCGGCGGATTGTTTAAAACACTTCTACTTATGCCGGATACTATCTGGTCACAATACACTGAAGAGCAGAAAAGCGAAATGGTTGTAACCATCTCAAAATGGGCTCACCACAGAACAACTCAGAATAACTGGCGTATTTTTAATGTTGTGACGCTTTCATTTTTGAAAAAGTATGGATACGAAATTGATGATGAACTATTAAAAAGTCATTTGCTATGGATAGCCTCTTACCATTCGGGCAACGGATGGTATTTGGAGCAGACTTATAATTACTACTCCATCAGTCTGTTTATTGTCTATACTACCATTTGGAACCGTACTTTCGGAGATGAGTTCTACCCTGAAATTTCTGATATTATCGAAAGATCTGCTCAGAAGCTCATGGAGTCGCTACCAAGTTTTTTCGGGCGTGATGGTTACATCAATATGTGGGCTCGAAGCATCTGTTACAGAACCTGGGTGTCCGGAGCATTTCCGGTGGCTTTTATGTTGAAAAATCCAAACCTTCTGGATCCGGGTTGGGCCAGGAGACTTTGTTCTGGCTCATTGCTACAGTTTGTAACCCGTGAAGAATTTTACCACAATGAGATACCAAGTCTCGGGTTTTATGGAAGAAAAGAGTACATGGTGCAAAATTACAGTTGCACCGGAAGTCCGTTTTTGATGTTCTTACCATTTATATGTTTGGCTTTACCTGAGGATTCACCATTCTGGACAGCCAAAGAAAACGATGGTTATTGGGAGTCGCTTGGCGATGAGTCTAAAAGAGTGATACTGGATAATCCTGGACTGGTTCTGGTTAACCATGGTAAAAACGGTACTTCGGAAATAATTCCCGGTAAGGTGTACTACAA
>JAENWZ010000419.1 GCA_016649795.1 Proteiniphilum sp.
AACTGGAAGCTGGTGGGCTTCTCACGGGAAACAACCACCCCCTACGGCTTGCGGGTAAAGGCTCTCTGGCCGGATAAGATGGTCTCGGTGGCAGGATACACGAACGATGTCTCTAGTTATCTGCCCACCTGTCTGCATATCGAGAAGAAGAATTATGAGGGGATGGATTCCTTCTACTGGTACGGCATGCCCGACACCTTTCCTATGGATGTGGAAGAGAAGATCATCTCAGAGATAAAAGAAAACAACAGATAGACAACGTACACTTCGAAAAGAGAAACAAACAGAATAATTATTTGGAACAGAACAACACTTATGGAAAAAATTACAGAACAACCCTCGTTATACAACGATCTGGAGAAGAAAAGCGTCGAGGAGCTGACCTCCGGATTGATTACCGAATACAAAAAGATAGCCTTGGCTCTGGAGGCAGCCAAGCCTCAGTTCGACAGGCTGCTGACGGCGGTTGTGGAGAAGGTGAAAGCAGGAGGCAGGATGATCTACCTGGGAGCAGGTACGGGAGGCAGGCTCTCGGTGCTGGATGTGCTGGAGCTGCCTACCACCTTCGGCATGGAGGACGATACCATAAGCGCCGTGCTCGCCGGGGGTATAGATAAGCTGATCCTGGCACTGGAGGAGAAGGAAGATGATACGGAAGAATCGTGGCAGATGCTGACCGAAAAGAAAGTTACATCAAAAGATATTGTGGTGGGTATCTCTGCCAGCGGCACCACGCCGTTTGTATTGCACGGTCTTAATGAGTGCAGAGCACATGGCATCACCACCTGCTGCATTGTCAACAACCCCGGCTCACCGATAGCGGAGGTGTCAGACTACCCTCTTGAGGTTATCACCGGCCCTGAGTTTGTCACCGGCAGCACCCGGATGAAAGCAGGTACCTCACAGAAGATGGTGTTTGATATGATCAGCACCACTGTCTGGATCCAAATGGGCAGGGTGCTGGACAACAGGATGGTGAACGTGCAGCTGATCAATCACAAGATCACCGACAGGGCTGTCCACATCCTGATGGATAAGTCCGATCTCAGCGACTATGATCAGGCGCATGCATTTCTGCTTGAGCAGGGTAGTGTGGCCAACGCATTGCAGTCTTTACACCAAAACGGGGGGATGAAGAAATGATGGATGTAGCACGCAAGAA
>JAENWZ010000128.1 GCA_016649795.1 Proteiniphilum sp.
GGCCACGCGCTGGCACTCCCCTCCCGACAGCTGGGGCGACTTCGACCTCACCTTGTCGGTCAGTCCCACCCACTCCAGGGCATCCATCACCATCTTTCTTCGTTCTGCCGCGCCAATCTTAAGCAGCAGCAAAGGGAACTCTACATTCTCAAACACGGTGTGCACCGCCAGCAGGTTGTAGCTCTGAAAGATAAAGCCCAGGTTCTCCTTACGGAGTCGTGCAGCCTCTTTGGCTGTCAGCTTACCGACTGATTGACCCAGGACCCATGCCTCTCCCGATGTGGGGGTATCCAGGGAGCCGACAATATTCAGCAGCGTCGTCTTCCCCGAGCCGCTGGGGCCGATCAGGCCGGTAAATTCACCTTTGCCCAGCGACAGGTTGATGTCGCTCAAAGCGGTAAACGCACTCTTACCCATAGGAAATGTCTTTTTCAGCTCCTTAATCCGAATGATTGCATTGTTATTCATTGTCATTTATTTTTGAAGATATTTTTCAGTGATTGTATACAAGCATCAGCTGCAGACCCGTGCCGGCGAACATATTGTCAGCGCTCTGCTGTGTGGGGATATTATAATTCTTCGGGTTCAGGTAACCCATCAGATGCAGTGTCAGCCTGTTGAACTGCCTCTGCCAGTTGATAAAGTTGTAGGATGATTTGTTACGCCAGTCGAAATAGGCTATCATGCTTACCTCGTCGAAGAGTCCCACCGGATAGCGGGCACTCAGCAGGGAGAAGGTGAGCGGCTCCTGTAAACGAAACGGCTTCTCATCATAAGCTGCCAGTAACTGCTCGTAAGTCACTGTCAGTCCGTTGCCCCACCCGAAAGTGTAGTCAACGCCGAGATTCAGGATCTGCTGGTTGGTCATGACCCCTGCATCTTCCCGCAAATGTTTCCATGAAGCCTCTATCCAGCAGCCCACCACCCAATCGAATTTAGCATCGAATCCGAAGCGGTGTTCCGGAATCCTGTCGTAGCGGAACGCTTCCTCCGCAAGCATCGTGCCGTCAGCAACACGATAATGGTATGAGAAGGCTGCCTCACCGCTGCCTGCGGGATACTGCAGGCGACCTCCCACCTCCGGCAGTGAGTGGTGGGTGCCGATGCGCTCCCATCCTTTCGGATCATGATTGCCATGCAGCATCCAGAGCCATATATTGGCATTGTTCAGGAAATAGTAGCGCCCGAGAACTCCCCATACACCATCGGTGAGCTGCAGCGGATCGCGCGGGTCCATCTGGTCGAACCACATGAGCGGACGCAGGATGGAGGCAGACCCGAAGTTGATCTTCTGCAGGCCGGCACGCAGTTCAAACTGATTGCCGGAGTAGCGAGCCCATAAACGGTAGGGTTTTATCCGTCCGTTGCTGTCCCACTGTTGCAGGTTGCCCGTGCCGGCGTTGCCGAACAGGTTGGCCGACGCTTCGAAGTCAATCAGTCTGCAGTTTCCGGCGGGTATATTCAGATTCAGCTGCGGCAGGTAGCGGATACCGTTCCACCAGGCGTATTCGTTGTCCGGGTTGAGATTGCTGTATGCCGAGAGTTGTCCTTTATATCGTAACCTCTCCTGTGCTCCGGCATAAGGAGAAACAATGAGCAACAGCCCCAACAGCAGTATATATCGCCTCATATTGTTATCTTTTTGAGATTCCGTAGGCGACGAAACGTGTAAACTCGAGGATGAAATCCTGCGTGGAATCATACATCGCAGCCAACTCCTCATCTTTAAGTAGTTCTTGTATTTTATATGATACCCGAAGCAGGAATTCAGGCTTAAAATCATCCCTGAAAATCCCCTTCTCCTGCGCATTTTTCCAGTCTAGCAACAACCGGGTCCAGGCCTCTCCTGTTTTCTCCTCCACATAACGCTTCAGCTCCGGCTCACTGTCGAGGTAAAAATCTTCCAGGAACTCGTGACTTATTTCGTGGGTGCCCTCCGCCTTCAGCAGCACCATTCCCTTGATCTTTTCGTCAGCCGGAATATCCTCTTCCATCAGCTCATTGAAGCGTGTCATTCCTTTCTCTACCTCGTTGGCAAACACGGTCTTGGCTAGGTCGATCTTATTCGGAAAATATTTATAAAAGGTCATCTTGCTCACTCCTGCCTTGCCGCAAATCTCCAGGATGGTAACTCTTCTAAAGCCATGCTTCCAGAACAGGTCACGGGAAGCGTTGATAATATCCCAATATTTTTTACTCTTTACTATTACAGTCATAATATACCAATATCATATATTTATACAAAATAAGTCATTATTTATGTTATATGCAAATATTGATAAATTTAGTATACTTAAATTTTCATGACTATATACATACTTGATGTTCACGCTCTTTTCAAATAAGATTGGAATAATGTAAATCTTTTGGGACAGCAGAAGTTAAACATCCGACAAATTGGTCTAAATTAATGGAGTATATCAAATGTGTTTTCAATTCAATTTCCCATCTTTGCATTCAATAGAAATCAATCCAACGAATATGAAGAGACATCTCTGTTTCATGATTCCCTTTTTTGTAGCAAATATTTTATTTGCCATCCCGATCTTCAGCGCACCATTGTATGAGAAAATTGAAGATCCTGAAATATCTGAGTGTATCACAACGAATGCGCTGAGCAGCTATCCAAAAGAGATTGCAGATTTGATTTTCTCCAAAACGAAGGATTTCCCCAATCAGACGCAGCTATCTATTGCCATCGTTCAGAACAATCAGACAACCTGCTACGGAATCGTTAAAGAGAACGACTCAGTGAAGCCGGCAGACAATCACGAGAAGGTGTTTGAGATTGGCTCCATCACGAAAGTATTCACATCTACCGTGCTGGCATCGCTGGTCACAGAAAAAAAAATCAAATTAAGTGATTCAATCAATAGTTATTATCCTTTCACGTTTAAGGAGAACAGAAAGATCACTTTTTTAACGTTGGCCAATCACACTTCCGGCCTGCCCCGTCTGCCCGGTAATCTGGATCTATCAGACGCATCCAATCCCTATAAAAACTACACTGAAAAAGAGCTTGAGGCTTATCTTAAGACGATAATGACACTTGAGAACGAACCATCAGAGACCTATTCCTATTCAAACCTGGGGGCCGGCCTGTTGGGCTACACCCTTGGATTGTCTCAGGGCACATCTTTTGAGGAGTTGGTGCAGAAGAGGGTGTTTGACAGGTACGGGATGACCAATAGCTTCACCGGCTCAGGAGATATAGGCGACAGGCTCGTGAAGGGACTGAATGCGAATGGAAAAAATACACCTAACTGGGATTTTGATGTATTGTCCGGTGCCGGGGGGGTATTATCCACCACGGCAGATCTGACCCAATTTGCCATAGCGCAGTTCAATCCTGAAAACAGAGAGCTTGCACTGACAAGAGTCCCCACATTTGAGGCAAGTGAAAAAATGGAAATAGGACTGGGCTGGCACATCCTACAATCAGAGAATGAGCAGGAGCTCTTCTGGCATAACGGGGGCACAGGCGGTTACTCCTCTTCCATGGCAGTCAATGTCGCGGATAAGGTTGCCGTGATCATCCTGTCCAATGTCTCGGCTTTTCATCCCGCATCGGGGAATATCGACCAGTTATGTTTTGAACTGATCAGTCACACCGGACAGTGCTCATTTTAACGATCATCTGTTTATACCCCAATCCCTGTTGGGCTCACTGCCCATGATCAGCTCCAGCTCCCCGGAGCAGCTCCCCTGCCGTACTGCTCACCCAGGTCTATCACTGTCTTTTCAAACAACGGGCTTCCGATCTCATTCTGAAGAGGATATTCAACACATGTGTTCTGATACCGGCTGTGCCGCTTGTTCCACCCCACCTGTCAGCGGGACCATTTCCCCACCAGATAGTAACGGTCCTCCCAGCCAAAATCGTTCTCCAGGAACATTTCATATAGATCGGGTGCCAAAGCAAATTCAGAAGCGCTCCTGTCCTCACTGCCTATCTGCCAGATTATGCCCGATTTGGGATTACTGTAAACCGATACAGTGAATACAAACAGAATAAGCAGGATAGCAGATTTTCTTCTCATTTCTCTATTTTTACTTTGATAAATTTATTCTCGTCAGCCTTAAATATATCGGACGTAACCATATCCGACAGAGGCACCTCAATTGCATTCACGAGCTGAAATACGTATGGTTTACCACTCCTGTCCTTAATCGTAAGTTCTGTATCTTTACCATCCGTTTCTCTTACATTAAGGAGCAGCCAGCCGGCATCTTTAGAGAGTGTACAGGATGTCATCAGCAGGTTTCTCTTATCAATCCCGAAAGCAGAAAAATCCACAGGCATATTGTTCTCTTTGCCTACAGGCATGATACGGGCATAAACAGGTATCCTGGTGTTCCTTGTGAAGTTGATAGCTGCCGCGTTCGATAGATCATCGGTTGAAGTGATGCAATAGTTCCATCTGAATTCACCCTCCTGTGAAGCACGGAAGTTGGTAACCCAGTAGTTGTTCATCACCCAGGAGAATACATGAGGCTTTTCATACCTCTTTTTATATTGAAAAGGTCCGTCCAGCAAATCACCCAGCTGCACCAGGGGAACGACATCAGAACCCAGAATAAACTGAGCCTGATCGTTACGTGCAGCAACGAAGTTTTGTACCGTATTCCAGTCACTGGCTGTTCCCTCAAGTTGATTTTCTCCGGGGTAAACTACTCCTCCCTGTACATCAAAAGCAAGTCGGGAGTCACTGAGCAGAAAGGGAAAAGCCACATAAATACCTGTAGGGTCTAACTCAGGCAGACGTTTCAACGCATAAGAGAGCTCAATTCTTTTTTCGTTGTTAAAGAGTTTAATCTCCAGCCTTACCCCATAACTCTCATCCACACCGGGAGCTTTTCCGCGGACATGTACGCTCTGATAGATCTCACCGTTCACACCGGGGGTTAGCTGTACCTCCGACAGTCCTGTTCGTGTATAATCATCTGTCCTGTATTGTTCCATCTGATGCCTGTTATCAAGCTTCTCATAGATAAATGCGCCCATATCCCAGGGTGAGGCCGCATCAACCATCTCCCTGCGCAGCTCTTTATCGAAGATACTGCTGATACCTCCTGTCACAGGATTCAGGGTGATACGATAGTAACTGTTCTCTATCACATTGTCCACCACGCTTGTCCGCTGAGTGGGCGCCAGCTTATCATTTTCAATGATAATGTCGAACGTTTTATAACCCATTGCCGGAATATCCTCCGCTAAGATCGCATAGAATCGTCCCTCTCTCCGTGAGTGGAGCTGCTGCACCTTCAGACTGTTCCCTTCAGCATCTGTAATGGCAAAGACTCTATTTTCCGGTATCACCTCAAAATCGATATAGGTGGTGACCAGATTGGTGCGAGGGTGACCGTTAGGGTTGAAAAATGTAATCGTTGGATGATCCCCTCGCTTCAGATCGCCCTGCAACAGGCCTCCGGCTGTCTCATAGAGCAGCTGTGCGCTCTTCAGACCCTCCCATACAAACGATGACTTCTGACTCCACTGTACCTGGCTGTTCTCAGCCAATGGATCCCGAAGGCTCTCTGCCGCGCCGAACGTATGCTCGTCGTAGAAGAGCAGATTCTCATGGATATGGGTGATCTCATCACTTATATGCGAGGGTAGAGTCTTTCCCTTGACGGCAGCTATGGAGAGCAGGCTCTCAATGGTGACCATGTCGGCATGTGATCTCCTTGATGCACCTGTCTCTCTTGCTGCCGATCCGAATCCGTCGGTCCACCAGTCGGGATAGGCAACACGATAGCTCTTTATGTTATCCTGATGATGAGCAGCCACATAATCCATAAACTCATGCGGCAGTCCATTTCTTAATTTCGGGTAGGCATATGCTTTGTTCCACTCTTCCACCAGCTTGCTACTGCTGAAGGAGGGGGGTGAGTTATCTGTACTGTAGCCCGAATACTGAATGGCAATAGCGTCGAAAGGATACTCTTTCTTATTTAAATCCTCTAAGTAGCTGAACAGGCGGGGTTCCAGGGAGGAGACATCACCATTGTCCACACCCAGGGAGTTACCTGTGTGATAATGATCGGCACGGAAAGCAAGCATCTGCTTTCCGGAGGGTGATTCCCATCTGAACACGGTAGGCTTATCAAAGGGGATCAACGCACGATGTCCGTGTTGACCCATCCAGAGATAGTTCACACCCAGATCAGGGAAATAATCGGCAAGGCACCATGCAATCCCGTTGACATCGTTCTGCATGGCTGTTGATACGGGGATGTCATACTTTTTAAGGAGCGATAGCGGCTTAAGAAAAGTCTTCAACGAATGTTCATCCACAATCTCAGACATATTAAAAAACATGCCTGTGATCTCTATCTGTCCGTTATCCACATATCTCTTTAATTTCTTTATCTGTTCCTGAGGTCTGTTCTTCAAATATTCGTTTACCGTCCAGGAAGCCTCACAGGTCCAGCGAAACCTGGCATCATCGGGGAGATCTTCTGTTAACTCGCAATACTCGATCGCATAATCAATATATCGCAGATGCTCCCTGAGTATTTCTGTCTGTGGTCTTGTATAACCTATGTCTGTGTGGGTATGCTGTATCAGATAGACCATCCATTTTTTTACCGGTGA
>JAENWZ010000014.1 GCA_016649795.1 Proteiniphilum sp.
GTTGGGATAGGCACTGATAAAAAATGGAGCAATCCGCCTCAACTCCTTCACATAGGGCTTGAGCTCTTCTGCTCCAAACGAGCAATTCAGCCCTATTGCCAATGGGCGGGCGTGACTCACCGATGCTACGAAAGCACTCAGCGTCTGCCCGGAGAGGGTCCTCCCGGCTTTGTCGGAAATCGTGACAGAGAGGATAACAGGCGTATGTCTGCCTGTTTCGGCAGCCACCTCCTCAGCAGCGAAGATCGCCGCTTTGGCGTTGAGTGTGTCGAAGATGGTTTCAATTAGCAACAGATCTACCTCTCCCTCAACCAGTGCCGCAATCTGCTCTTTATAGGCAGCCTTGAAGTCGTCGAAGGTGGCAGCACGATACATAGGGTCTTCCACCCGGGGGCTCATGGATGCTGTTTTGTTGGTTGGTCCGACAGATCCTGCCACGAACCGCGGCTTATCGGGTGTCATTCGTGTATACTCGTCGGCAGCCTCCCGTGCCAGCTTCGCAGAAGCAAGGTTTATCTCTGCGGCAAGATGGCTCATCCCATAATCCTGTAATGAGATGGCTGTGGCATTGAACGTATTTGTTTCGATGATGTCGGCGCCGGCAGCGAGATACTCCCGGTGTATCTGCCCGATAACATCGGGCCGGGTTAGTGACAACAGATCATTGTTGCCCTTGAGCAACCGTTCGGAATCCTTGAACCGATCGCCCCGGAAATCGGCCTCGCTGAGCTTGCGGCGCTGTATCATTGTTCCCATTGCCCCGTCAAGAATGAGGATACGATGGGTTAATAATGATTCAATATTCATAATCGTTCTATTTACTTTATTTTGACCAAAAATAGACATTAAAAATTGATTTGTAATCATCTTCAACCTACAAGTTGAGACTCTCAACCCTTAATCTCAATAAAAATCTTCTGATCCAGACGACAACCCAGGCGATCACAAGCCGGACACCCAATATCCACCAGATGGAGACACCGAGAGCAACAAACAGCAGATTATCCTCCAAAACAGAATGGGAGACAGCCAGGTGATAGTTCAACAAACTGGCATCCGATCTGGTTACTTTTCCCTCCTTCATCTGATCCATCATCATCGCTCCACCATATGCCAGTCCGACTATATAGCCAATCAGCCACAAGAAACCGGTGGTGGAAGGTAATCCGAAAAATTTGAGCAGGGGTTCAATGCCTTTGCTTAATGCAGCAATCAGCTTGTACTTCTCCAGCAGATTATACAACAGATTCAACAGGAAAACGATCACAACAATCAGCACTGTTATCTGTAATGAGCTTTTCAGCCATACAAGGAGGAGATACCCCACTGAGGTGATGGCAGCCGGATCGGTTTGTGCGAAAACGGGCATACCCATGTTCTGCGGTAGGATCAGATTAAGTGTGAGACCTACAACAATGCTCATGGATATTCTCAACAGTGTCATCGCCCAAAACGATGTTCCTGTCTTAGCCTGAATAGCGCTTTCAACGGGGAGGTTGTGTGATATCTGGCACATCAGCGCCAGAATAGTCAGTTCACGCAAGGTGATGGACATAGAGGTGATGATGGCAAGAGGTGCGTAGAGGGGGAGGAAGATACTTGTCATAAAAACGATGGCCGTACTTCCCGGTAGACCCATATAAACAAAGACAGGATCCAGGAAATCGGCCATATAGGGCAGGATACCAAAATAGTCCAAAAACCGCACAAGCAATGATATGGGCAGTATAATCCGGAGGAGCCACACGGTAGTGAACCCCGATTTTTTTAAAGCACGAAAAATGATGTTTTCTCGAAATTCCATTTGAATCAGCAAATAAAATGGAAATAAAGATGATAATGATAACCCAACAGAGTTGAACTGCAGACAGACAAAAGCATCTACTGTTTAAACATCCTGTCCATATCTCTTTTGTCTTCTTTCTCTTTCAATGATTGGCGCTTGTCGTACTGTTTTTTTCCTTTCGCCACGGCGATAACCAGCTTGGCCAATCCTTTCTCATTGATAAACAAACGTACGGGTATAATGGTGAAACCGGTCTCTTTGGTCAATCGGATCAGTTTCTGCAGCTCTTTTTTATTCAGCAGCAGTTTACGGTCGCGACGGGCAACATGGTTATTGTATGAACCATAGAAATATTCGGCAATATGCATATTCCGTACCCATAATTCACCTCCCTCGAAAATAGCGTAGGATTCGACAAGGCTCGCCTTTCCCAGCCTGATCGATTTTATTTCGGTTCCTGTGAGCACCATACCCGCGGTAAACACTTCAACCAGTTCATAGTCGAAGGTTGCACGTTTGTTTTTTATGTTGATGGGTGTTTGTTTCATTATTTTATCAGGAATGAGAACAGAGCCTGGATGAGCGCAGGTGACAAGACGACCAAAGCGGTTGCCAGGATGGTAAAATTCATACGTAACTTTTGAGGCACTCTCTTAAAAAACTCTGCTCCCGTATGCACCAAATGAATTGTGTAAAGAGCGAGTATCCAAAGTATAAAAAAATCGGAAAGAAACGGTATAATAACATAGAGCGCATAGAGTACTACAGAGGAATAACCGGCAAACTGCTGAAAGCGGGGTAAGTTCTTCTCCAGACCGAAGCGATGGGCTGTTTCATTCATCACATAAGAGGCAATATAGTAACCGCCATACACCGCAACAATAGCTATGATGGTGTTTTTTAAAGCACTCTCCACATCGCCGTTTCGCGTGAACCATAACCCCCCGATAAAGGTGGCAAGAGCAATGATTCCGAAAATAGGATAAAGGAAATGAGAGAGAAAGTCACTCTGGGCTCTCTCTTCCTTTCTAATTTCTTTCCATGCTCTCGGAGACGCAACAATCAATTGTGCAATAGTGACAAATATATCTCTCCACATTACTTTCTGATTTTGGATTGCAAAGGTAACAAATTCCTGTTAATAAAAAGAATGTGAGAGAGATAAAAAATAAACAGCAACCCTTTGTGAAAAGGTTGCTGTTTATACTTATCAGATCGAAAAAACTAATCTCCTGCTACAGTCATCCGGTAAATTTGTGAATCAATCGGTTCAGCACGATTTTTCATATAGTATTGAAATATAATTCTCAGCTCTTTCGTGCTGGTCTGGCTTGTACCCTCATACATGGCACGCAGAGGTGCCATATTCAATGCAATAACATCTGTTTTGTTGGTAATTGAAGCACCAGCATCAGGTGTTCCTGTAATATCAAGCTGAATCTCAATTTTAACTTCATTTGCATCAGCCCCAGAATCTTCTATTTTATAGAAATTCACTACCGCTGTTTCACCTTTTATTGATTCATATGCGTACTGAAAAAGCCAGTGATCACCCAGATAGACCTCATCGTTTGCAAAATAGGGAGGGTCGATCCCTACAAATTTAAGGGGATCTTCCTGTACGGGACCTTCACTCATATTCAGGGTCGTACTGCTCACATCAAGGGGGTCACCGCTGATCCTCACGTTGTCGACCTGAATCTCACCAATAGGCGTTGTACCGTACTCTTCATCCCAGCTGTATGTTAGAAACTTAAAGGTCCCCGGTTGCATCAGCTGAATCTCTGTGGAGATTATGAACTTTCCTGTCAGTGTTCTTCCAAAAGTTTTGCCTGTCGTATTGTCAAGTGCTATGTAAGCAACAGATGATTCTGCGTAGTTTCGGCTTCCCTCTCCAAGACATGAAGTCATCAACAGACTTGTTCCGAGAACGGTTAAAAGTAAAATCATTTTTTTCATTTTCATCATTCTATTTTCAATTTATTGTTATTTTTAAAATTCATATCTCAATCCCACATTCAGATCCATTACGATCTTCCTGTCGGAGTAGATGGTTTTGTATTCGTTGTTTACATCAAAATAGTAGGCGCCACCTATTTTCCCGTACAATTTTAACCCGTTATAGATCGGATAAGAGATTCCCACTCCCGCATTCACGGAGAGCTGGGGATTATTTTGTGATATTTTGGTAATCTCCTCCTCCTCCGATGAACTGTTAAACTCTTCCGTTTGTCCTTCCCCAATCTTTCTGTATTCACCGTAGACATCTTTCTCTATCATCCCTCCAACAGAAGCATAGACATCCAGCTCCTTCAATGAAAAGAGATTGTAGTTGACATTCAATGGGATCCCCAAATAATGAAGATGCTGTGTTTCATCCACCTGAAAATTAGAGTTGGCGCTTCTTGCTTTTGAGAAGAGATAGGTGTATACGAGACCCGTTTCCACGTAAAGATCATCGAAAAGTGATTTAGCAACAGTAAAACCAAAAGATACCGGCTGATCATGCTCCATTTCGGAGATGTTGCCGGCAGTATTGTTTGCCGTAAGTACCGTCTTATTAGGCTCTCCTGCAAATTGATTTTGATCACCAACAGCGGCACTCCGCAATGTCATGGGCGAGTTCACCGTTTGCTGGTAGGAGGTCAACCCACCTCTTCCGTTGAAGGCAAGTATCATCTGACCATCCTCTTTCAGGCTGGATCTGCTTTCTCCGAGCAGTCCCTCTCGCCCTCCACCCACAGTGATAAACTCCTCAGTATATGACTCTTTAGAAGCACTCTTATTCAGCGCTCTAACCATTGCATGAAGTGCTTCAGGGTCTAACTCGCTATCCATACCGGTATCATCTTCTCTTACACGCAACAACCAGGCCTCCATCATCTCAGATGGATCGGAAGCAGAGATGACTGATTCACTGTTCGTTTTCCTTGTTTTTGCAGCAAATAGCTGTTCGTTACCTGTCGACTGGGTAACCGGTTGTATGGCGACATCAGGTTCTGTTGCAACTCCTGGCCTCTTCCCCGATTTCTTCTCTGTTGCGGGAGAAGACGATGAATCAGCCATTATCTGCTCCGGCTGTCCCACCGGATTCCGGAAGAACAGTATGCTGCCAACGAGCATGATCAAAACGGCTGCAGCTGAACCGGCATACCATCTGCGACGAGCGGTCACCCTGGCAGCCGTGGCTGCTCTCATCGATTGTTCTATCCTATCCCAGCCATCTGCCGGAATCGGGGCTTTGTAATCGCCGAACTTCGATTGGAACTCCCTTCTAATATCGTTATCTATATTCATTATATTTGCCGTTGCTTTGGTTAAGAATGGCTGAAATTTTCTTCTGTAAAATGGTCTTTGCCCGAAAGAATTGTGAACGTGATGCAGCTTCATTGATACCCAATAGTTGAGCAATTTCCTTGTGCGACATATCTTCGAAAATAAACAAGTTAAACACCGTTCTGTAACCGGGAGGAAGATCTCTAATCATTTCCAGAACTTCCTCACGGGGGATGTTTTCAATATCAAGCATATCATCTGTCGGACTCTCAGTCATATTGGTTTTCATAATGCCATATTCTTCCAGAAACCGGTTTTTTTGCTTCTCTTTCCTGTAATTCTCCAGCGCCAGGTTGACGAAAATCCGTCTAAGCCATCCTTCAAAAGAACCATTGCCCCTATAGGAGCTAATCTGCGTAAAAACCCGGATAAATCCGTCGTGCAACAGGTCGCGAGCTGTCTCCTCTTCCCTGCAATAGCGCAAACACACCGCCATCATTACAGGGGCATACTGCTCGTATAACGCCTTTTGGGCATTACGGTCCTGTTTCTTACACGCTATTATCAATTGCGAATCATCCATTCTTATCGCAGTTCATATTATAGATGGGGAAAAAGAAAAAACGCTGCACGCACATGCTTCTTTTTACTTCTATTTATCTTTTTTTAAGAAATAGCATCTCTTGTATTTATACGAAGAGAGACTTTTTAAACTTCAAATATACTATCAGCCTTGAAACAAAGCAAGTGAAATTAATTAAGAATATGTAAATTAATATTGCAGTATAACTCTTTTTTCCTATTTTTGTTTTATCTATTAACTAATAATTTCTTTATATGAAGGATTTTCTAAAAATCATGCTGGCGTCCGCTTTGGGTTTTATCATCGCGAGCATTATTTTCTCTTTAATTGCAATGATCTTCTTTTTCGGAGCAATGGGGTCCATGGTTGGCTCTCTCTCTTCAGAAAAGTTCACGCTACAGGATAATTCGGTACTGAATCTCAGGTTGAACGGACCTATCACAGAGCGTACACCTGAAGAGGATCCTTTTACCTCACTGATCAGTCCCGACATACCTACTGCTATGGGGTTGAATGATATTGTAAGCGCCATCCGAAAAGCGAAAAACAACGAAAAAATAAATGGAATTTATCTCGATTCTCGAATGATGTCGGCCTCCATGGCCACATTGGCCGAAATTCGTCGGGAGCTGGAAAGCTTCAAAGAAAGCGGCAAGTTTATTGTATCCTATGCCGATACCTACACGCAGACAGGATATTACCTAGCCTCCCTGGCCGATAAGGTAGCCATTAACCCTGAAGGAAATCTTGATCTGCACGGACTGGCCTCCACACCTATCTTTTTTAAAGATGCGCTGGACAAGCTGGGTATAGAAATGCAGATTTTCAAGGTTGGCACATACAAATCGGCGGTGGAACCATTCACCCAGAATGAGATGAGCGAAGCCAACAGAGAACAGGTCACCTCCTTCCTTCATGATGCCTGGAGTTTCCTCAGAGGCGATATTGCGGAGTCGCGTTCTCTCACTCCCCAGGATATTGATATGCTGGCCAATCAAATGCCTTTGATGCAAACGACCGACTTCCTGCTCTCTGCAAATCTCGTGGATACCCTTCTGTATGAAACAGAAATGAAGGATTACCTGCGCTCATTGCTCGATCTGGATGAGGATAAGAAAATCCCGTCAGCAACAGTCGCCAACATGAAGTCGGTCACGATGAAGACAGTGAAGAAAACAGATAACACCATCGGCATCCTCTATGCAGAGGGGAATATCGTTTCCGGTTCAGGATCAGCTAATATACAGGACAAGTATATGGTTAACCAGATTGAAAAGCTGAAAGATGATGAAGATATCAAGGCTGTTGTATTTCGCATCAATTCAGGAGGTGGCAGCGCCTATGCATCGGAACAGATTTGGAAAGCGATCACAGACCTGAAAGCTGAAAAGCCTGTAGTGGTCTCTATGGGTGATATGGCAGCTTCAGGAGGGTATTACATTGCCTGCAACGCCGATAAGATTGTGGCTCAACCCACAACCCTGACAGGATCTATTGGTATTTTCGGAGCGATACCTAACCTTGAGGGTCTCACAAAAAAAATCGGTGTGCATACCGATGTGGTAAAAACAAACGAATTTTCCGATTTCGGAAACATCACTCGTCCCTTCAACGATCAGGAGCGTCAGATGCTTCAGAAAATGATAGAGAGAGGGTACGATCTGTTTCTCACACGTTGCGCTGAAGGCCGTAACATGCCAAAAGACTCTTTGTCTCTTTACGCCGAAGGACGTGTCTGGACAGGTAATCAGGCAAGAGAGATCGGGCTGGTGGATGAGCTGGGAGGTATAGAAAAAGCCATTGAGATCGCAGCAGAGATGGCAAATCTGGGTAAGAGCTACGTAGTATTTGAATATCCTAAAATGCGATCAAGAATAGACGAGTTGCTCAACCCGGCAAAAGAGGATCTTGCAGCCAGAACACTGAAAGAATACCTGGGTGAGAGCTATGAGCTGTTTATGATTTTGAAGGATATAAAAGAACAGGATTATATACAAGCACGTATTCCTTTTAATCTGAATATTCACTAACCCGAATGGAGAATCCTTCAATTGAACCTCGCCGATCTTTGCAACCATTATCATGGCTGTACGGGATTGGCGTGAATTTCCGGAATGCCCTGTTCGACAGGAATATAGTAAAACAAAGGTCATTCAACACCCCTGTTATTTGCGTAGGAAACTTAACCGTTGGCGGAACTGGAAAAACACCGCACATAGAGTACCTGATCAGGTTATTATCGCCTGACTACAAAGTGGCGGTATTAAGCAGGGGATACAAGCGCAAGAGCAAGGGCTTTCTGATTGTTGACCCAGATTCTAAAGTAAGCGACGTGGGAGATGAACCTTTGCAGATTAAGCAAAAATACCCGGAAACACTGGTGGTGGTGGATAAGAACAGGGTGAGTGCCATCGAAAAAATCCTCTCCATCGAGAGAGAGGAACGCCCAGATTTGATATTGCTTGACGACGGTTTTCAGCATCGCCGTGTGCAGCCCTCGCTCTCTATCCTTTTGGTGGACAGTAATCGCCCTGTATTTGAAGACTACTTGCTACCCGCGGGATCGCTGCGCGAGCCGCTCAAGGGGAAAGAGCGAGCATCGATAGTGCTGGTTACCAAATGTAATCCCGACATGCAACCGATAGATTTCAGAATTTATATGAACGGATTGAATCTGTACGCCTTTCAGGAGTTGTATTTCACATCGGTCAATTACGGAATGGTGAAACCTGTTTTTCCCGATTATCAGGAAGAGCGGCTTGTCCTGGATGACCTACGCAAGAAGCATGTGTTTTTAATTACCGGTATTGCGACACCACAACCGCTGGTGGATAAGCTGGAGCATAAAACATACAACCTCTACACAAAATTCTTCCCTGATCACCATCAATTCACCGAAGAAGATGTAGAGTCCATTCGCGAAATGATTCAATCGGTGGATGATGACGATAAAATCATTCTCACAACGGAGAAAGACGCTGTACGTTTCAGAGCATTACCTGATCTGGATGATGAGCTGAAGAAAATGCTCTACTTTTTACCCATCCGGATATCATTCATTGAAGAGAAAGAAAAAGAATCATTCAACAATAAAATAATAGAACATGTTAGAGAATATCAAACAAACAGCAGATTATCTGAGAGGTAGAATCGGAGAAGTTCCCAATACAGCCATCATACTTGGTACCGGCCTGGGCGAGCTGGTGCATGAGATCGAAGATAAAAACGAAATACCCTACACAGAAATACCCAATTTCCCCGTCTCCACCGTAGAAGGACACAGCGGGAAACTGATCATTGGCACCCTGGGAGGTAAGAAAGTACTGGCTATGCAGGGTCGTTTCCACTATTATGAAGGGTATGATATGAAACAGGTGACCTTCCCCATCCGCGTTTTTAAAGCACTGGGTATTGAGTATCTGTTTGTGTCAAATGCTGCAGGGGGCATGAACCCCAGTTTTGATATCGGTGACATCATGCTTATTGAGGATCATATCAACATGTTCCCGGAGCATCCGCTTCACGGTAAGAACCATAACGAGCTGGGCACACGCTTTCCCGACATGAGTGAAGCCTACAACAGAGAGCTCCGCCTGATGGCGATGGAGATAGCCGGGGAAAAGAATATCAAGCTGCAGCACGGGGTATACGTAGGCGTTTCGGGACCAACTTTCGAGACACCTGCCGAATACAACTTCTTCCGCGTTATCGGCGGTGATGCGGTAGGCATGTCCACCGTCCCCGAGGTGATCGTAGCCAATCATTCCAAAATGAAAGTACTCGCCTTCTCCATCATCACCGACCTGGGTGTGATTGGTAAGATTGTGGAGGTGTCGCACGAGGATGTGCAGGAAGCTGCCAAGATAGCTCAGCCGAAGATGGCAGAGATCATGCGCACAATAATTCAAAAGATTTGATGAACAGAACAGAGATAGCCACGCTGGGTGAATTCGGACTGATCGATCACCTGACCAAAGATATCCAACTCAATCAGGAGTCATCCGTTAAAGGTGTTGGCGATGATGCTGCCATCGTGGATAACGGGGGCAGAAGGACATTGGTAACGACCGACCTTCTGCTCGAGGGGATCCATTTCGATCTCATCTATGTCCCGCTGAAACATCTGGGATACAAAGCAGCAGTCGTCAACTTCTCTGACATCTATGCGATGAATGGCAGGCCACAGCAAATCACGGTGTCGTTGGGAATATCGAAACGCTTCTCTGTGGAGGATCTAGAGAGCTTTTACGAGGGCGTTAAGTTAGCCTGTGATATCTACGGAGTGGATATCGTGGGAGGTGACACCACCTCCTCTCTTACCGGCTTCACCATCAGCATCACCTGTATCGGGACGGCTGACGCAGAGAGGATCGTCTGCCGCAGTGGAGCCAAAGAGAGCGATCTGCTCTATGTTTCAGGCGATTTGGGTGCCTCCTACATGGGTCTGCAACTGCTGGAAAGAGAAAAAACAGCCTTCGACGGCACAGGAGATATCCAACCCGATTTCTCGGGAAAGGAGTACCTGCTGGAGCGACAACTTAAGCCGGAAGCGAGGAAAGATATCGTTAAATTACTGGAGGAGAACGGGATTGTCCCAACCGCGATGATCGATTTATCAGACGGGTTGTCGTCGGATATGCTCCATATCTGCAAACAGAGCAACGTAGGTTGTCAGATTTTCGAAGAACGTCTTCCTATTGACTATCAGACCGCAATGATGGCCGAGACATTCAATATGAACGTGACCACCGTGGCACTGAACGGCGGCGAAGATTACGAGCTGCTGTTCACCGTACCGCTCCATCTGCACGATCAAATGGAGAGCATCAAAGGTGTTCACCTGATAGGTCATATCTCTAAACCCGAAACCGGATGCTACCTGGTAACGCGCGACGGACAGGAGATGCAGCTCCGTGCACAGGGATGGAACCACATCTCTGACGAATAAAATAGTGATATTTTTATTCACAAATTTTGGAAATCCCAAAAATGCGCTTACCTTTGCACTCGCAATTTAAGCAATGTTGGTGCCATAGCTCAGTCGGTAGAGCAACGGACTGAAAATCCGTGTGTCCCCGGTTCGATTCCTGGTGGCACCACTTGAAAGGAGCACTTGAATATTAGATATTCAAGTGCTCCTTTTTTTTATATAACCTTTAAGCCGGAGCAACCGGCTATTGGCAGAAATCTTTGATAAAATCACAATATATTAAGATTCATCACATCTCCTTACTTGTTTAAAGCTTGATATACTTGAAAATCACATTAAAATGTGATTTTTGTTGTTTTTTCATTCAAAAAATAGTATTTTTGAGTCAATATCTCATTATATTGTGATTATGGAAAAAATAGGAAACACCATAAAAGAACGGCGGAAGTCACTTTCAATTACTCAAAGAGAGCTGGCTGCTTTAGCCGGGGTGAGTGTGAATACAGTAACAAAAATAGAACGCAGTGAGGGAAATTCATCACTTAAGGTCGTTATGCGTATTTTGGATACCCTTGGACTGGAAATAGATCTTAAAATAAAAACATATAAATTGTAGTAAGACATTATGAGAAAAGCAAACATATATTGCAATGGGATATTTGCAGGTAAATTAGAAGAAACCATTGACAGAAAATACATATTTAGATATAACCAGGATTATTTCAATGATTCTACGAAACCCGCCATTAGTCTTACATTATCCAAAAAAGAGCAAGAGTATCATTCTGATTATTTGTTTCCTTTTTTTTTTAATATGCTCTCGGAAGGGAGTAACAGAATGACACAAGCAAGATTACTACGGATTGATGAGAATGATCATTTTGGCATTTTATTGGCGACTGCCCAATATGACACTGCCGGAGCAATAACCGTTGAACCTGTGACCGTATGAAAGCGATCAAAAACTGCCCTTCCACATTAGCAGAAGGTTATGATACATATAGCCCGATCGCGTTGAGAAGAGTGTTCGACTCTCAAAAAGTCTCCCATATGCTTTCGTATGATCCCATCGGGAAAAATGAAGAGGATGCCGATCTTTTCATGGATAACAAAAAAAGGATTTCCATCTCAGGAGTTCAAAGTAAGTACGCTATGATTGTAAATGATGGTATGTTGAATTTGACTAATAAAGGAGAACAGGGGAAATATATTTTGAAACCAACACCCGCGGAAATAAAAAATCCGTTGGAATGTGCTGCCAATGAGAATCTAACCATGCAAATAGCTGAGCAGGTTTTTAATATGGAAACAGCAGCTAACGCCCTGTGCTTTTTTAAAAATGGAGAGATGGCATACGTTACAAAACGTTTCGACATTGCACCTGATGGAAGCAAATACAGGGTTGAGGATTTTGCATCTCTGGCAGGTGTAACTTCCGAAAATGCCGGGAATAATTTCAAATACAGATATAGCTACGAGGATGTCGCAGAACTGATAAAAGAGTATCTACCTGCCTGGCAGGTGGAGCTCCTGAAATTTTATCGTCTTATACTTTTTAATTTCCTTTTTTCCAATGGTGATGCCCACTTGAAAAACTTTTCAATCATAGATGTGGGCGAGAATGACTTTCGCCTTACTCCGGCGTATGATCTGCTAAACACAAAAATCCACGTCGAGGACACAGATTTCGCGCTGGATAAAGGGTTGTTTAAAACTGACAGACCGGAGCTTTTTAGAGGAGGAAAAGTAAATGGCGCATCATTCAGAGAATTTGGTTTGTTAGTCGGATTACCGGTCAGGGTGGTTGATAAAGAGTTGTCTGTTTTTACTACCAAGCATCCATTGATTGATGAATTGATACAGCGCTCTTTTTTATCGGAAAAAGTAAAAAGACAATATCGTATGCTCTACCAAACAAAACGGAACAGGCTTGCTGAAATGACACCATAGAATCCATATCACCTGCCCAGAAATGCCTGAAGATATTTATTGATGTAAAGCTGCTTTTCTTTTGATCTGTATTGCTGAATATAGCGCGGATGCTCCAGGACAGTCAATTTGTCGAACAACTTCTCCTGTGCATTCAATTTGCTGATATAGTCCGCATTCTTTTTGCCGAGAATAAAAACCTCGGATGTATCTAGGCCCATATTGATATGTTTCTTTAAGGAGTCGAACATAAACTCCTTCACATGTTCAAACAGCTCCGAATCATCGTAATAGTTCGCGTTAAGCCATTTGCCTCCTGCTGTTTGCCGGATAATAGCCAACGGGAAAGGGGAGTTGATGTAAAAATCCCCCATCACTTTCATTGTTTCGGGGTTGTCCAGAAAGGGATTCATCACTTCAAAACCTTCCGGCAGTGCACCGGCGTAGGTTAAATGACGGTTGAAAACGACCACCTTATCAGCGAATGTCAGCATAATCAGAAAATACTCAATTTAAATTCAATAAAAAGCGGCAAAAAAAGTTTGTGCAGCGCACAAAAACTGTGGAGATGCAGATCAATTACGCAAACCATTATCAACCCCAAAGATAACCAAAATGGGCAAATGATATGAGACTGTCAACCGCATTCCCCGCACGTAGTCAGAACATTTTCTGCAAAGCACTTCTATCCTTTATTTTAATCTCTCGACCCTCAACATCTATGATTCCCTCCTCGGCCATCTCCATCATCACCTTCACCAGCGCGGGACGGGAAACACTAAAGAGACGTGAAATATCCTCTTTCGATATTTTCAACCGAAAGGCATTCTCTCCTGCCGACTCCTTCAACAGATAATAGGCAAGCTTGGCACGGATACTCCGCAGGGAGACGAGACGCAGCTTCTCGGAGAGAAACGATACCTTATTGGAGATGTAGGCCAGAAAAGCCATCATAAATTCCTCGTATTTGCGCATCAGGAAATAGACATTCTCCCTCGGGATCACCACCAGGGTACAGGGAACGCTGCAAATAGCGGAGACGGGAGAACGGTTATCGGTGGAGAAGAGAAAACCTGTCGCCATGGGATTGGGCGCCCTGAGTTGTTCCACCTTCATGAAATCACCTTTCTCATCGGCCATCTCGGTAACGATCTCTCCCTTGATCAGGATATAGAGCGATTCATAGCGTGATCCCTGAGTCACCACCACATCTCCCTTCTCATAGGTCCGCAGGGAAAAACGGACATCACGCAGAAACTCCTCCTGCCTCTCTTCCGGCACGGAACTGCACAGGGGACACTGAAAGATGATCCTGGAGTGATCGGGGTCGGGATAAATATTGTTCATAAAAACTGGTTTTGTCGGACAAGGCTCACAATCATTTGCTGCGATAAATCAGCAATTCCTTTTCCGAAAACGAAAAATAGACATTTTTTCGCAAACGTCATAATTATTACACTTTTATTGAGTGTGAATCCCTTTCTTTGTTAATAGTAAATGATCAATAAGTGTGCTGCCATGAATAAACTGCGAAACATATGGAATGAGATCAGACCTCGCGGTGGATGGAAATATCCGGCGATCATTATCAGTGGTGCTTTCGTGGGACTGTTTATCTATACATTTTTTACTTCACGCGCCTACAGCTATCTCTCCAACGACCCGGCCACCTGTGTCAACTGCCACATCATGGGACCCTATTACGCCACCTGGATGCACAGCTCACACGGCAGGAACACCACCTGCAACGACTGTCATGTACCGCAGGACAGCAAGGTGAGAGGTTACTATTTCAAGGCGATGGACGGATTGCGTCACTCTGCCGTATTCACCATCCGTGGTGAGGATCAGGCATTGCAGGCCATCCCCGCCAGCTCGGAGGTGATTATGGAGAATTGCGTGAGATGTCACACACAACTCAATACGGAGTTTATCAGTACAGGTCGCATGGGCTTTAAAGAGATGAAGGAGATGGGAGGCAACGCTTGCTGGGACTGCCACAGAGATGTGCCGCACACCCGCAGTCGATCGCTCTCCTCCACTCCCAATGCCCGCATTCCGATGCCTGAGAGCAATGTGCCCGACTGGCTCCAGAATTTGGTAAATCAAAACGAATAACGATTACTGAAAAAAAATATTAATATGAGCAGAAATAGGAATTTCAACAGGATGAAGCCATGGGTTGGCTGGTTACTGTTTTTCGTTACGATAGGAGTTGTTTTTCTTCTGGGGATGCTGGCAGCTTCCATCACACAGAGGAGAGCCGAAATAGCTAGTGTGATGAACAACAGAAAGATTGAGATCACCGGCATTGAGTCGAGGAACGAGATCTTCGCGGAGAACTACCCACGCGAGTATGAGACCTGGACAAAAACGGCCGACACCACCTTCCACAGCGAATTTAACGGAAGTAGTGCTGTCGACGTGCTTGGACAACGTCCTGAGATGGTTATTCTCTGGGCGGGATATGCTTTCTCTAAAGATTACAGTACATCCAGAGGTCATATGCATGCAGTAGAGGATATACGCCATACGCTCCGCATCGGCGCCCCGATGACCCCCGAAGAAAATCTGCAACCCGCTACCTGCTGGACCTGTAAGAGTCCTGATGTACCCCGCCTGATGGACTCCGTTGGAATAGCCGAATTTTACAACAAACCCTGGTCACACTGGGGCCATGAGATTGTAAACCCTATCGGCTGTGCCGACTGCCACGAGGCAGAGACGATGAACCTGAAGATCAGTCGCCCCGCCCTTATGGAAGGTTTTGATGCGATGGGAATGGATATCCAGGAGGCCACCCATCAGGAGATGCGCACGCTGGCATGCGCACAGTGTCATGTGGAATATTACTTCACCAAGGAGGGTAAGTACCTCACCTTCCCCTGGCACAACGGCACCACCATGGAGGGAGCTGAACAGTATTACGACAGTATTCAGTTCGCCGATTATACCCATGCGTTGAGCAAAGCACCCATTATCAAGGCGCAGCATCCCGATTACGAAATATACAAAACAGGCATCCATGCACAACGTGGTGTATCGTGTGCCGACTGTCATATGCCCTATGTGTCGGAAGGGGGCATAAAGTACAGCAGTCACCATAAGAGAAGTCCGTTGGCCAGCATCAACAACACCTGCCAGGTGTGTCACAGGGAGACAGAGGAGGATCTGCGCAACTCTGTCTACGAGCGTCAGCGCAGTGCAGATCAGATACGCAACCTGGTGGAGGAGGAGCTGGCAAAAGCACATCTGGAGGCACAGTTCGCCTGGGAGAAGGGTGCAACAGAAGCGCAGATGAATGATGCATTGCAGTTGATCCGCCAGTCGCAATGGCGCTGGGATTATGCTGTGGCATCGCATGGAGGATCGTTCCACTCACCTGTCGAGTTCCAGCGCATCCTGGCCATGGGTCTCGACCGTGCCCATAAAGCCCGTTTTGAGCTCTCTAAAGTACTGGCAGAACTGGGATTCACAGGCCGTGTACCGCTACCCGACCTCACCACCAAGGAGAAAGCACAGACCTATATAGGTCTGGACATGGAGCAGGAGAGAGCCAACAAGAAAGCATTCCAGGAAACAGTCGTACCTCAATGGCTCGAGACAGCCCGGTCGAACAACAGGCTGGTGAGTCTCAAATAGGTAATTAAAAAGAAGCATTGAATGGAGAATTCTTCCCGTAAGATCTGGGAACAGCCATGGGGTTATGCAGAAGGGTTTTTGGTTGCCATCGGCATCTGCCTTGCGGGAATCATTCTGCAACTGAGCACAGGTAAAATTGAACCGGCACTTTTTGCATCCCCCCTCAACAGTATCGTCGGAGCCCTATTTATGATAGGGCTTCTCGCTGTTCACTTTTCTGCAGGAAAGGTAAGCATCGTCAGATGGTTGGCCGGTGCTTATGCCACCATTCCGGCGCTGGTGGTGTTACTTACCCTCAGCGTGATTCTGGGACTGGCTCCTCAGTTCCCGCAGGGAACAGCAGAAGAACAGTTACCGCAAAATATATTGAGTAGGTTGGGATGGTATCAGATGACCACCTCCTGGCCATTCGTAATGGTATGTTTTTATTTACTGACGATCCTGGGGCTGACAACACTCAAAAGAACAGCAAAGAAACAGAGATGGCGCGATATTGGCTTCTACCTGAATCATCTCGGCCTCTTTCTCGCCCTGCTGGGTGGCATATTAGGCAGCGCTGATTTGGAAAGGGTAACGATGAGCGTAAAGGAGGGAACGGTAGAATGGCGTTCCAATAACAATAAAGGAGAGATAAAGGAGTTGCCGCTGGCTATTCAGCTGGACAGTTTCCTGATTGCTGTATATGCACCCAAACTGGTGATCATTGTGAACGAATCAGGGAAGATGCTGCCCGCCACACGACCCGAGAGCTATATGTTTGAGGGTGTCGGCAAAACAACACTACTCGCGGGCTACACGGTGGAGATCATCGAATATCTGGCGCATACCGCTGTTTTCAAAGACTCCACTTTCACCAATGTGGTCCCCATGATGATGGAGGGTGCCACCACAGCGATCAAAGTGAAAGTGAGCAAACCGGGTCTATCACAAACGGCAGAAGGATGGATCAGCAACGGGAGCTATCTCTTTCCCCACAGCGTGCTACAGATCGATGATGCCACCAGTGTGGCGATGCTGCAGCAGGAGGTAAGAAAATACAGCTCACATGTAACCGTTTACACGGAAGAGGGAGCAAACAAACAAGCTGTGATTGAAGTAAATAAACCCTTATCAGTAGAAGACTGGATGATATACCAGTACAGCTATGATGATGCCAAAGGGAAATATTCCGACACATCGCTCTTCGAGCTGGTGCGTGACCCGTGGCTGAAGGTGGTCTACACAGGTATCTTTATGCTGCTGGCAGGTGCATTGTTCCTGTTTATTGCCGGACCTAAAAAGAGAATATCATGACCTGGGATGCATTTATCTATTTTGCCATTGGAGCCATACTACTGTGGGGTGCCGGAGCAGCAGTCGCACTGAAAAACAAAACGAAAACGATTCCGGTAGTACTGACGCTGGCAGGATTAATGCTGTTCTTCCTTTTTATTGCCGCTCTCTGGATCTCACTGGAGCGCCCCCCCCTGCGCACCATGGGCGAAACACGTCTCTGGTACTCCCTCTTCCTCCCGGTGGCCGGGCTGCTCACCTATCTCCGGTGGAACTACAGATGGATTCTCTCCTTCACCACCATCCTTTCAACCGTCTTTATCTTCGTAAATATCCTGAACCCTGACATACACAA
>JAENWZ010000179.1 GCA_016649795.1 Proteiniphilum sp.
GAGAGTGAGCTGAAAGAGAGAGCGCGGAGACGTGAGGCTGAACTGAAACGACGGGAAAGAGAGAGAGATCAAAAAATTCGCAATAGAAAATGAAAAAAATTGTTTTTGCCACCAACAACAAACATAAGCTGGAAGAGATTCGCAGGATAGCGGATAATCAACTGCAGATCCTTAGTCTTTCAGATATCAACTGTAACGGGGAAATTGATGAAACAGGAGCTACGCTGGAGGAGAATGCGCTGGTTAAAGCACGGTACGTGAAGGAGAGGTTTGGTTACGACTGTTTTGCCGATGACACAGGCCTGGAGGTGGAAGCCCTGGAGGGCGGTCCGGGTGTTTACTCCGCACGTTATGCAGGTGAGAGTTGTCACCCGGAAGATAACATGCAGAAACTGCTGTCGGTATTGCAGGGAGCCAGGAACCGCAATGCCCGGTTCCGCACCGTGATCGCGCTGCTGATCAATAGTGAGGAGCATCTTTTTGAAGGTATTGTCAGGGGAAGGATCACAGAAGAAAGGAGAGGCGGCAGCGGCTTTGGCTACGATCCCATCTTCATACCCGAGGGCCATGACCTAACTTTTGCAGAACTGGGCAACGATATAAAGAACAGGATCAGTCACCGGGCGCTGGCAACAGTGAAGCTGATGGAATTCCTGATGAAAAAATAGATTGTTTCTCCCCGGCAAAAATAATCCGATTCATAATAAATTTCCTATCTTTGAAAGCTAACCCTTAAAAAAACAGAGAACCTATGTCAACCAACATTCGCACAGGCATCATCGGCTACGGACTCTCCGGCCGTGTATTCCATGCTCCCTTTATCGATGTGGTGGAGGGATATGATCTGACAAAAATCAGTACCTCCAGACCCGAAAGTAAAGCACTTATCGAAGAGCGCTACCCCGTGACGGCTGTCGTGCCCAATGGGAAGAGCATCATCGATGATCCGGAGATCGATCTGGTGATCGTCACCTCTCCCAACACCGATCATTTCCGCTGGTCACGTGAAGCACTGCTGGCCGGAAAGCATGTGGTGGTGGAGAAGCCCTTCACCGTGAATGTGGAGGAGGCTGATGAGCTGATTGATATTGCCAAAAGGCAGCAAAAGATCCTCACCGTGTATCACAACCGCCGTTTTACGAGCGACACCCGGACAGTAAAAAAACTGCTCGACAGCGGCCTGCTGGGAGAGATTGTGGACTACGAGTCGCATTTCGACCGCTACCGCACCGATCCCCGCCCCAATGGAGCATGGCGTGAACAACCGCTACCGGGATCGGGGATCTTCTACGACCTGGGCTCTCATCTGATCGACCAGGCATTGTGGTTCTTCGGCATGCCGGAGGCGGTGACGGCAGAGATCAACCACCAGCGTGCGTGGGCGAAAGCCGATGATCATTTCGATGTACGCCTTCACTACCCCGCCTTTACCGCCACCCTGAAGTCAGGCATGATCTGCCGCATACCGGGACCCACCTTTATGCTGCACGGGACGAACGGATCATTCGTGAAGTATGGTCTTGACATACAGGAGGCGACCATCGACGGTGGCGCCATCCCGCAGGGAAAAGATTGGGGACGTGAACCGGAGAGCATCTGGGGAACGATCAACGCGGAGTACAAAGGGGTGAAGATGCAGGGTAAGCTGGAGAGTGAGCAGGGTGATTACCGTGATTACTTCATCAACCTGCGCGATGCCATCCTCGGTAAAACTGCTATCGCCGTGAAGCCGGAAGAGGCGCGCAACGTGATGCGGATCATTGAGCTGGCGTTCCAAAGCAGCAAGGAAAAAAGAACCGTTGAAGTCAAATAAAGATTTTACGCAAAAGAGTAATTGCGATCGAATCTGATTGTGATCCATGAAATGAGTTGGTCAATCAACAAAATAGGTCCTCAGGTTTCTCACAATCTCGTTTAGTCTTTTTATCGCGGCATCGGTAATCTTATCCGAAGCTTCTCTTCTCAGTAGTTGCGTATAGCTTTTATCAATCATGATCTCTTTCCCCGTGAACTCTTGAAAATAGAATTCACGGGATGTTTTCTCTTGCTTCTCAAAATGGCTTTTTTCCATGAAGATGATATGACTGATGGTCAGATCACATGAGCCCTCTTTGAAGACAAATTTCATATCATAGGTCATGTACATGCCGAAAACATGAAGAAGATTGGATTCAATCTCCAGATAATCAATTATCTGACACACCACTGAATCCCGGGTGTTCTTTAAAAAAGCACCGGAATAGGGATCTAATTCACGATCCAAATAATAGTGCATTCGCGTGTGAATCTCCTCTTTACTTAAATTTCCCTTAAAGTGGTAAGTAAACACTACTTCATCTTCCACTACAGGAATAGAATCTGTAGTGAACGGCCCAAATTGTGCATACCCTGTAGCTGTTATTAGCCACAGCAGAAAAATGGAAAGTGTAACAAAAGTACTCTTTTTTGTCAAAAATTGGGAAGCATTGTCAGACATGGATGTAACAAATTAAATGTTTTCTATCAGTTACTTCAATGGTTCAGTACCATTGGATGAAAAATGGAGTTCTCTTTATGAGCAATCCACTCAGGTATTCCATTTACCCATGGGCGTTACGAATGAACGATCAAGGCATTACACACTTTGCATGAATGCGAAAATACAAAAATAAACCAACTCTCTTCACGATTTCACAAAATAATTTATTTGAAAACAGATTGCAGCTTGTGCTAGAACAGATATTAACCTGCAGAAAGGCATCGGGGTAGCAGGTGCGGTTTCTGCCTCGAAAAGAGGTATCCATCTTCAGCCGCACCCGGAGTGAGAACAGGATTCAGGGATGGTTTCAAACGGACATTACCCTTACAAAAAGAAGATGGTTGCTCCGGCGATGCTGATCACCGCCCCGATCACCTGCTGGGCGGTGATTTTTTCTTTGAACATAATCGCTGTGGGAAGGATAATAAAGATAGGCGTCAGCGCCATCAGCGAAGAGGCGATCCCTGTCTCTGTATGCTGCACGGCGTAGAGTGATAGCGCTACACCGATAAAAGGACCAAAAACGGTGCCTATGGTGATCGCTTTCATCACTGTTCCGTCACTACTTGTCCTTAGCACACGTCTCCAGCGTTTGAGAAAGGTTACCAGCAGCGCGAAAGAGACAAACCCAAAGATGGCACGTATCTGTGTAGCTGCCACAGCATCATAATCACCCATCCCTTTCTTACTTAGTATCAACCCTACCGCCTGCCCCAGCATGCCTCCCAGAGCATATAAGAAACCGCGCCTCGGCACATTCAGCTTCAGTCTTTTCCCCGCAACGGCAATCATGATTCCCGAGACGCTGACCAGGATACCCAGGATACTCTTCATATCAAGAATCTCATTCAGAAAAAACCACCCTATCACCGCAGTGACCATGGGAGCGAGGCTCATCACCAGCTGTGAGGTACGCGATCCGATGATGATATATGATTTGAAGAGGAAGAGATCGCCAAGAAAGAAACCAATGACACCCGAGAGTCCCAGCCAGAGCCAGTTATATGTCGTTGCATCTCTCGGGAAGAACATCCCGCGGGTGAAGAGCGTAGTGACTCCCAGGAAGAGAATCCCCAGGAAGAGACGGATGATATTCACAGAGAGTGACCCGACACGGCGGCCCGCCTTCTCGAAGAATATGGCGCTCAGCATCCAGCAGACGGCTGTGAGCAGTGAGGCTATCTCACCTGTGTGTGATTGAAAAAACATTGACAGAGATATCTTTTTAAGCAGTTTCAGAAAACGAACTGCAAATGTAAGGTAAAAATCTTAAAAGAATCACCTCAGCCTATCGCTTCTCTCAATTTTTTCGCTGCCGTCTCTATTGACTCTTCACTCTCCAGCAGTGAGATAAACTTACTCCCGATGATTGCTCCCGACGCCTCGCTGCATGCTGCATCGAAGGTCTCTTTGTTGGAGATCCCGAAGCCTATCAGTCGCGGGTTCTTCAGCTGCATCGCGTTCACACGCCGGAAATAATCGATGTTTGTATTGCTGAACACTTTTTTCGCTCCCGTCACCGAAGCGGAAGATACCATATAGGTAAATCCGGAAGTATGCTCGTCGATCAGACGGATGCGCTCTTCCGACGTCTCGGGAGTGATCAGCATGATCACATGCAGACCATGCCTGTCCGCTATCTGCTTATAGCTCTCCATGTATTCCGCAAAAGGGAGATCGGGGATGATAAGCCCGTCGATACCGCATTGTGCAGCTGTTTTGCAGTAATTGTTGAAACCGAACTGCATGATAGGGTTCAGATAGCCCATCAGTACCAGTGGGATAGAGACCGATTGCCGCACTCCGGCCAACTGGGAGAAAAGCGTTTTCACACTCATGCCGTTGCGCAGTGACTCTGCTCCCGATGCCTGAATCACCGGTCCGTCGGCCATAGGGTCGCTGAAGGGCACCCCAATCTCAATCATATCCACCCCCTCCTTCTCCAGTGCTTTCATCACCGTGACAGTGTCATTGAGTGCAGGGTACCCGGCGGTAAAATAGACCGATAAGATATTCTCTTTTTTTTGTTGAAATAGTTGATCAATCCTGTTCATATCTGATTTTCAATAAAGTTAGACTATTGTCCGCTATGGTATCTCATTAGTATCGGATTAAAAAGATTATCCTCTGCCATTTAGCTTAACGCAATAGTTGTTCAATAAATGTTTGTATTAAGTCTACATCTTTGATTGCGGGAGATGCTTCAAAACCGCTGTTGAGATCGATACCCTGAAATTTGGGATGAGAGAAGGTTTCTACAACCTCAGCATCTCCGGGAGAGATGCCACCGCTTAACAGAAAAGGGGTATCACCATTGTAAGCGGAGAGAATCTCCCAGTTGAACTTCTTCCCGGAACCACCATGTATCGGTGTCTGCGTGTCGAAAAGGAAATAGTCGCAACAGGCTTCGTAGCGTTGCACCTCCTCTGTCGGAAAAGGTTGATCTGTTTCGATGCCGAACGCCTTAATCACCAGAAAACCTTCATCCTGCAACTCTTTGCAGTAGGCCGGCGATTCATCCCCGTGCAGCTGAAGGATATCCAGCCTGTTCTGC
>JAENWZ010000073.1 GCA_016649795.1 Proteiniphilum sp.
CGGGGCGAGCAGAGATATATTTTTCCATAATCGGGTTACTTATAATGCTTTGATAATTCTAAAATATTACAAATTGTTACGACCGTTTCGGAGACGACTTGGCTGGTTCTGAACACAATGCGTTTAACCTCAATAAAGATAGATGTTTTTTTGTTATCTACAAAAAAAGTAGATTTATTAATCATTGGGGCATACATAAAAAAAGAAAAAGGAGAGAATTTAAGAAAAAAACAGTAATTTTGTTAGGTACAGCACGGACAAGTCTAAAAAAATGAATTAGTTTATTGCCGGAATCTCCAAGTGGGCATCGCCGGAATATCTTTAATCCTATTGGTTTATGAAAACAGAAAAACTATTGGATGAGGTTTTGCACCACTTGCGGATGGTGAGGGACGACGGTGAAACATTGCAAAAAATCCTTGATTTTATTGAGTCAGAGATCCAGCCTTATCGGGAAGAACGGGAAGAAGAAATTGAAATACCCGTGAGGTATACTGAGATTGTCCACCAAATAGCCGATAACCTTTCGGCCGGGCTGATCAGCTTTTTTAATCCGGATACGTTACAGATTGATTGGTGTCATCCTTCTATGCCCAATGAACCCGAAGATGATGATGAAGATGTATCTCCCGGGGAGACGGACTTCGATTACCTCTCGTGGGAGAATTACCTGATGTTTAAGCCGCTGCATTCCTCCGAATCATTCGCCATTATGGAGACGTTTGCACGGCAACTGAAAGACGAAAATACGACTGAAAAAATGCTCAATATCCTGAGTCGCGGCAAACCTTTCTCTCATTTCAACGAATTCATTCATACTTCGGAATATCGCGAAGACTGGTTCTCGTTCAGGCAAAAACAACTCGAGAATTATGTTAAACAGCTTATTTTGGAATATTTGGAAAATAATAAGAATTACAGACAAAACTAATGATTATGGTAACGGAAAAGAATACAAAAGCTGAAATCTTTAAGGCTTACGACGCTCTGTTGAAACAAGTACAGGAAGAAAAAAGTAATATACCCAAGCAAGTACAGGAAGAAAAGAAAAAGAAGGAGATTGTTGAAAAGGTAACCGATGTCAGTAGTGAAGGCATTGCACAAGGCATTGCGCATCTGAAATCGTCGTTGATCACCTCTTTGGATGAACTTCAGACTCACTTAGGCAGTGAGTTTAAGAAGCTGGAAGAAATACGGGCTGCTATTGTTGTGGAGAAACAATATCTCGAAGACCTTTATTCGCTGTCCGCCAATACCGATTCTTTAGCTGCTATGTTGCTGGCGCAGAAAGAGAAGAAAGAGGATTTTGAAACATTTATCAGAGAGAAAGAAGATACTTTCAACCGGGAAATGTACGAGAAAAAAACATTATGGGAAGAGGAGAAAGCAAAACAAAAAGCGGAGGAAAAAGAATACCTTGATGACGTAACGAAACGCCGGAAGAGAGAGGAAGACGAATATCAATATACCCTTAGAATCACGCGTCAGAAAGAAAAGGATGAATATGAAACTAAGAGGGCTCTGCTTGAGAAAGAACTGGCCGATAAGAAGAATGCTTTTGAGCAGGAGATATCGCAACGTGAGCAGGCTGTGAAGATGGCAGAAACCGAACTGAATGATTTAAGAAAACAGGCAGCCGGTTTTCCTGTTGAATTGGACAAAGCATTGAAAGCTAAAGATCAGGAGGTGACAAACGCGTTGAAAAACAAATACGACTTCGATATTAAACTGTCGAACAATCAGAATGAAGGGGAGATACGCCTGAGAGACCAACAAATCGGATCGATGGAAGTGAAAATACGTGAGCTGCAAGCGCAGGTGAAGGAATACAGTGAAAAAGCCTCTCACGCGGAAGCAGGCGTACGGGACATCGCAGTGAAAGCCATTGAGAGCGCGGCCAAAGTGAAATCATTTGCTGAACGGTCGGAAACCGTCTTCAATAAAGAATGATTAGAGTTATCAGGGCTTGATGTCTCAAACCAACCTGTTCATCTTTGTTATATTCCTACAATGGCTGATGGGATGTAATCGTACTTCCGGTCTTAAAGATTATACGTACCGATACAGTGTGGAAAGCATCGGTAATTTTAAGACTGGGAGTTTTTATTCATGCACTTGGGGATACGAAGTTTTTCGTGTAATTTTGTATTTTGTTTTGATAATGGGGAAAAAGGTGACTTTTACTGTTTTATCCCTGAACAATAAAGTGCATAACAGATAATTAAATATGATCACTTCCAAAGCAATTCGTCTCTCGTTCAAAGAGTTCTTCCGATCGAAACAGCACCAGATTGTGACGTCGGCACCTATGGTCATCAAGGACGACCCAACGCTGATGTTCACCAATGCCGGTATGAATCAGTTCAAGGATATCATCCTGGGAAACGCAGCCGTAAAGTACCAGCGTGTGGCCGATTCGCAGAAGTGCCTGCGCGTGAGCGGTAAGCACAACGACCTGGAGGAGGTGGGTCACGACACCTATCACCATACCATGTTCGAGATGCTGGGTAACTGGTCCTTTGGTGATTATTTCAAGAAGGAGGCGATAGAGTGGGCATGGGAATACCTCACGGGTGTGCTGAAGCTGGATAAAGAGCGCCTCTATGCCACCGTCTTCGAAGGAGCACCCGATGAGCATCTTGATCGTGACGATGAGGCGGCATCCTACTGGGAACAATACCTGCCCAAAGAGCGGATTATTAACGGCAACAAGCATGATAATTTCTGGGAGATGGGAGATACCGGTCCCTGTGGTCCCTGCTCCGAGATACATATCGATATCCGTCCCGACAGCGAGCGTGCAGAGGTGGACGGGCTGACGCTCGTAAACCAGAATCACCCCCAGGTAATCGAGATATGGAACCTGGTCTTTATGCAGTACAACCGCAAGGCTGACGGATCATTGGAGCCGCTGCCGGCAAAGGTGATCGACACCGGAATGGGTTTTGAACGCTTGTGTATGGCTGTGCAGGGCAAGCTGTCAAACTACGACACCGATGTGTTCTCACCCATCATCCGTAAGATAGGAGAGATAAGCAGCGCCACCTACGGTGAAGATACCAAAAAGGATGTGGCCATGCGTGTCATCGCCGATCATGTGCGTACGATCGCCTTCTCCATCACCGATGGCCAGCTGCCGACGAACGCCAAGGCGGGGTATGTGATCCGCCGCATACTACGCCGCGCCGTACGCTACGGATATACTTTCCTCGGTATGCACGAGTCGTTTATGTACCGGCTAATCCCCATACTTATCGAAGTGATGGGTGAGGCTTATCCTGAGCTGCAGGCACAACAGACGCTCATCGAAAAAGTGATGAAGGAGGAGGAGGAGTCGTTCCTGCGGACGTTGGAGACAGGGATAAAGATGCTCGAGAAGAACCTCCCTGAAAAGGAGGGTGGTGTGTTGAGCGGTGCAGTGGCTTTTCAGCTTTACGACACTTATGGTTTTCCGCTCGATCTGACGGAGCTGATACTGCGTGAACATGGCATGAGTGCCGATGTTCACGGTTTCAATGTCGAGATGCAGAAGCAGAAGGAGCGTGCCCGCAACGCTGCCGCCACCGAGACGGGTGACTGGACCCGTGTGCAGGACGGAGACCCCCTGTTTGTGGGGTACGACGAAACGGAGAGCACAACACAGATACTTCGTTACAGAGAAGTAAAACAGAAGAGCAGGAAATTTTACCAGATCGTGTTGTCACGATCACCCTTCTATGCAGAGATGGGTGGTCAGGTAGGCGACAGCGGTTGGCTTATTTCTGACGACGGAAGCGAAAAGATTGAGATCTTCGACACGAAACGTGAGAACAACCTTGCCATTCATCTTGCCAACAGGCTGCCGGGGAATATGAAGAGCAGCTTCACCGCACGGATAGATGTGGAGAAGCGGACAGCCACCGAATGCAATCACACCGCGACGCACCTGATGCACGAAGCGCTCCGTGACGTGCTGGGGACACATGTAGAGCAGAAGGGATCCTACGTCACTCCGGTGCTGCTGCGTTTCGACTTCTCACACTTCGGGAAGATGACCCCGGAAGAGATCCGTGAGGTAGAAAAGCAGGTGACTACGAAGATCAGAGGTGATTTTGCTCTCGAAGAGCATCGTCATCTGCCCATAGAAGAGGCGAAGGCTCAGGGAGCCATCGCCCTGTTCGGGGAGAAATATGGAGATGATGTACGCACCGTTCGTTTTGGCTCCTCCATCGAGCTCTGCGGCGGCACCCATATCTCCTCAACCGGCTGCATCGGCACCTTCCGCATCGTGAGTGAAAGTGCCATCGCTGCAGGTGTGCGACGTATCGAGGCTGTCACCGCCAAGGTGTGTGAGAATTACCTCTATGCGAAAGAGGATGCGATCGTCGAGATTCAAAATCTACTCAACAATGTGCCCGACATCATGCAGGGTGTGCAACGCCTGCTGATGGATAACGATGAGATGAAGAAGCAGATGCAGGGCTTCGTGAAGGAGAAAACAGAGCAGCTGAAGCAGAGCATCATTCAGAAGAGGCAGGATGTCAATGGCATAACTCTGTTCAAGGTGCTGCTACCCATTGGCCTGCCTGAAGTGGTGAAAGATATCGCATTCCAGTTGAAGGGTGAATTCCCGGAGAAGATGCTATTTGTGGCCGGAACGGTATCCAACGGTAAGCCCACACTCACCATTATGCTGAGCGATGATCTGGTGGCCCGTGGGTTCCATGCCGGCAATATGGTACGCGAAGCAGCCCGGCTGATCCAGGGTGGTGGTGGAGGACAGCCTCACTTTGCTACTGCCGGCGGAAAGAATGCCGAAGAACTGCATGCAGCCGTGAATGCGATTGTGGAAAAGTTAATCGAGGGCTGATCCTTTAAAATGCCGCAGCAGCTCGATTGTACGGTTTTATCAGATAGCTATTAGTGGCAGCACCCGCTGCCATTTGTCGGGGAACTGCTGGACGAACCTGTTTACCTTCAGGTCTCTCCGTGCTGCCCTCAACCATTTGCGCCAGTTGACCGCAAAGTAGAAGGTGGCCGGCATAGCGATAAAATAGGCAAGTGCTAACCACCACTCTTGTGTGATGATCCCCAGGGCAAGCGACTGAATCAAATCGAATATCGGTACAAATATCAAGCCCGAAGCGTATCTGACCGAGGCGACAAACTGCTTGTCCTCAAACATACCCAGGAGCTTCCTGTTGATCAGCAGGGGGAAAATCCCGTTCAGAAAACCGAACAATGCCACAGGTGCAGTCAGGGAAAGTGCGGTGAAACGGGCGAACAGGTTAGCGCCGGATGAAGGTTTCAGTAAATGGTCTTTCGTTGTGAGCCCGTGTTCTTTCAGCATTTCAAGCGCTTCGCGAAACCCGGCAATTTTTGCATCAAAAAGGGGTCGGTTTTTATCAAACAGCTCATCCAGCTTCTTTACTATGTGCAGTGATGCCTGCAGAAAACCATCTTTCCTGTCGGAAAATTCTTCACCGGCAATTCTATCTCCGTTCCAGTCGATGGCGTGAAGGTATTCACCGTAAAAAGCATCGTTCTGGATATTTACCACCATCGATTGGAGGCTTGTCTTCATCTCCTGACGCAGCTGATTGATCGCCTGAACAGGGTTTTGGTTGTAAATATCCTTGTATTTCGATACTTCTATGGGCGTGCCAAAGGTGATGTAAACATCAGACAGGAAGCCGGAAATATCGCGGTAGTAGATCGACACGGGCACCACCTGGCTGTGGAGTTGAAAATCACAGGATGCTTCAGTCGGCAGTACGATGCGTGGAACAGCTTTCTGTAAGGGCAGGAGTGATTGTTTAGGGTTATGCCTTGCTTCAGGAAAGATGGCGATGGGGTTGTTGTTTTTCAGAATCCTGGCGGCATTGTTGAAAATTTCACTGTTCCTGTTCAGATTATCCTTACCGTCGTGCATTCTGAATACCGGCATAATGCGCATTCCTCTCAGCATCCAGGCGATCCACTTCTGCCTGAAAATATCGGCACGGGCGAGGAACACTACCTGTTTCATGTGATAAGTGGCATAAACCACCAGGAGTGCATCAAGCAGCGCATTGCGATGATTGGGTGCGAAAATGACCGCTCTTTCTTTCGATACATTCTCTTTTCTTCCCACGAATACCATCTTCCTGAAGTTCACTTTTAAAGCGATGCTCACAAGAAATTTTGCCACGGAATAGCGAAAGTCGTAACGATAAATCATAGCTCTTTGGTTTATATGGTTACCGGTTTAGCGAGTCGTCTTCTCCAGTAGAAAGCCAGCATTAAGCCGGCAGCAATATGCCAGATGCCCCACCATGCCGCAATGAATGCCATTCCCCCCAGATTCAGTTCAGGAGGGAAGATCCGCGGGTTGAATATCAGCGCAAGCCCCAGTCCGGAGTTTTGTATCCCTGTCTCAATGGAGATGGTTCTGCAGTTGATCTCCTCCACGTTGAATGCTTTCGGTAAAAAATAACCGCTTAAAAAGGCTATTCCGTTGTGAAGCAGAACAATGAAGAAGATAAGATGGATATATCTGAGAAAGATGCTGAAATTACCTGCCAGGGCAGCGAAGATGAACCCTACAAAGAAAATGATGGAAGCGGCCTGCACCGTCCTGTCAACTTTTTTCGCGAACCGGGGGAACTTTATACCCACAAACATACCCAGTATCACAGGGATGCCCAGGATCAGGAAGACGGTGCGGAACATTTCAAATGGGTCGATGGTGATAGGTACCAGAAGAGGTGAATGTTTCGCGTAAAGGCCTCCCCAAAAAGCGAAATTGAAGGGAGTCATGAAGAGGCTCAAAATGGTTGTGATACCTGTCAGGCTTACCGACACGGTAATATTCGATTTAGAGATGGAAGAAATCAGATTCGACACATTCCCTCCGGGACAGGCTGAGACCAGTATCATCCCCAACGCCACAGAGTTGCTTGGCTTGATAATCATCACCAGCAGATAAGTCAACGCGGGAAGAAGGAAGTATTGCGATATGACACCCAGCAGTACCGGCTTGGGGCGGAGAGCCACAGCCCTGAAATGCTTTGGCTTGATGCTTAATGCCACGCCAAACATGATGAATGCGATCGCGATGTTCATGAGGTTGACACTCTCCTGATCGAAGTTCAGCTGAATGGTGTCCAGTTGTTCCAGATTCCCGAAGAGGGACAGTAACGGGGCAAATTGCATACTCTACTTATTGATTTTACGGTTGCAAAGATACAATTAAAATAAAGCATAGAAAAGATTCATCGTTATTTGTGTCTTTATTAAGGGTATAACACTTTTTTATGTGCTGGTTACAGCTCTTCCTTGTTTTTATCACTGAGCAATTCAGAGCAACCGATGGAAAATAACCGGCGTGTTTATAATTTCTTTATCTTTGCATATACCAATCAACAGAATTGCTGTTTGTGCACTTCAACCCGTCGGCTTCGGCTGAATTATTCCGATGAGTTTATCGGACAAATATTATTTTGTGAAACAACATTCGACGACCGCAGGAGAATTAATTATACAGAATCAAAAAATAATATAATCGTATGAAAGAGTTTTTTAAAGAAAAGTTATCGAGAAGGAATTTTCTTGGTGCCGCAACCATGCTAACGACAGCATCAGTAGTCCCTTTTATCCTGTCATGCGGGAATACCAAAACAGCGTCAAGAGGCAACATGACTCCCAATTCAAAATTTGCCGGCGTTCAGATTGGAGCCATCACATACAGTTTTCGTGACCTGAAAGGAGGTATTGAGACTGTCTTGGCAGCATGTGTTGAGGCGGGATTGAGCTCTGTTGAGTTAATGGGTGCAGGAGTGGAGGAATATCTTGGTGCTCCGCGCAAACCTGCCGGAGCGGACAAGAGTGCAGCCGGGCAATACAATCGTGCGTTGAGCGAGTGGAGAAGAGAGCCGGGTACATTGGATAAATATGCTCAACTACGGAAACAATTTAACGATGCAGGAGTGCAGATTCACATATATAAGTGGACTGCAGGAGACACAGAAGATGAGCTGGATTATTCCTTTAAAGCGGCCAAAGCGCTTGGTGCCATCGGTATAAGCGCTGAGTTAAATGAAGGGAATGCCCGGATCATGGGTCCTGTAGCAGCCAGGAACGGTATGTTTGCCATTTTACATAACCATTATCAGTTTGCTGAACCCGGTTTTGATGTGGATAAACTACTGGCTTATTCACCTACTAACAGGTTGAATTTTGATGTAGGTCATTATTTCGGTTCAACAGGCTTAAATCCGGCCGATTTTATCCGGAAGTATCATGACAGTATAGCGAGTATACATCTCAAAGATAAGACGGCAGCGGACAATATTAAACAGAAAAATGCCAATCAGGTTTGGGGACAGGGTGAAACACCTCTTGCTGAAGTACTGCTCCTTATCCGTGATGAGAAATGGCCCATCTTCTGCGATATTGAACTGGAGTATAAGGTGGCACCCTGGTCTACTTCCGTGAAAGAAGTGAAGAGATGTATGGAATATAGCAGGCAGATACTGATCTAAGCATATGAGTGCACCTTTAGCTGAGCGGCTCAGACCGCAACATCTCGATGAGTTTATCGGCCAGAAGCATTTGGTCGGTAAGGGAGCTGTATTGCGCCGTATGATTGACACGGGAAGGATACCCTCCATCCTCTTCTGGGGACCACCGGGGGTGGGTAAGACCACGCTGGCCAATATCATCGCCAATACACTGAAAGCTCCTTTTTACAAGCTGAGTGCGATCAACTCCGGTGTGAAGGATGTGCGGGAGGTGATAGAAAAGGCGAAGAATACCCGTTTTTTCGACAATGCTGCCCCGATACTTTTTATCGATGAGATTCACCGTTTCAGCAAGTCACAGCAGGATTCGTTACTGAACGCCGTGGAGACCGGCACGGTGACACTTATTGGTGCTACCACCGAGAACCCATCGTTTGAGGTGATCCGTCCGTTGCTCTCCCGCTGTCAGGTCTACGTATTGAAATCGCTGGAGAAGAAAGATCTGGAAGTGTTGCTGCAGAGAGCGCTCAGTGAGGATCTTATCCTGAAAGAGAAGCAAATTGTCATCAATGAGACCAATGCATTGTTTCGTTTTTCCGGTGGGGATGCACGGAAGCTGCTCAATATCCTGGAGCTGGCAGTCTCTTCCGACAGTGATGAGGAGATCGTGGTCACCGACAGGATGGTCACTGAGCGCCTGCAGGAGAACCCTGCAGCATACGACAAAGGAGGAGAGATGCATTATGATATCATCTCAGCCTTTATCAAATCGATTCGCGGGAGTGATCCCGACGCTGCCATCTATTGGCTGGCACGCATGGTGGCAGGTGGTGAAGATCCCAAGTTCATTGCCCGCAGGCTGGTGATCTCTGCTGCCGAAGATATCGGTCTGGCCAACCCCAACGCGTTGTTGCTGGCGAATGCCTGCTTCGAAACGCTTCAGAAGATCGGCTGGCC
>JAENWZ010000175.1 GCA_016649795.1 Proteiniphilum sp.
AAACATGGAACCGGCACCTTCTGCATCGGATGCAGTAATGATAGGCGTATGAAAATAGTAAAAACCTCTGTCGTTATAAAATTTATGAATCGCAAAGGAGAGGTGGTGGCGCATTCTGAAAATTGCGCCAAAAGTGTTGGTACGTGGGCGCAAGTGTGCTATCTCACGTAAAAACTCCAGTGAATGGCCTTTCTTCTGCAACGGATAAGTTGCAGGGTCGGCCGGACCATATATTTCTATTTCTGTTGCCTGTATCTCAACCGACTGCCCTTGTCCCTGCGACTCTACCAGCTTACCGTTCACGTTAATGCAGGCACCGGTTGTAATAGGTTTAAGAAACTCTTCACCAAACGTGGCTATATCTATAACAATCTGTATGTTATTGATGGTAGATCCATCGTTCAGAGCGACGAATTCCACGTTTTTGTTTCCCCTGCGGGTACGCACCCATCCTTTTACATTTACTTCCTCTCCGAAGTTTTGAAGCTGTAAAGCTTCTGTAATTCTTGTTCGTTCTATTACTTTCATAATCAACTCTATGTCTCCTGAAGGAGACCTTGCTCTGTCTATATTTAGTATATCTCTCCGTGCAATTACGAAGAAACAAAGTTATTTATAAGTAGTTGTTCGAATAATAAACAGCAGCCCTGCACAATCCCTCACGGTGATGCAGGGCCGCTTTTTTTTAATCAAACGCTCCCATGCGGAGTATATTTACCTCTTGTTCGGAGAGATAACGCCATTTTCCGCGGGAGAGTTTTTTCTTCGTCAATCCGGCAAAATAGACTCTGTCGAGTTTCATCACCCTGTATCCCAAATGCTCGAACATGCGGCGTACCACGCGGTTTTTACCGGAATGGATCTCAATACCTACCTGCGTCAGATCATCTTCTGTTACATAACTGATGGCATCGGCATGAATTTCCCCATCCTCCAGCTCAATACCATCGGCGATGACTTGCATATGCTCCATAACAACCGGCTTATCGAGCCAGACCTGATAGATCTTCCGTTTTTCATACTTCGGATGTGTTAATTTCGAAGCCAAATCACCGTCGTTGGTCAACAGTAACACACCTGTTGTTGCCCTGTCCAGACGGCCAACGGGATAAATCCGTTCCGCGCAGGCACTTTTCACCAGTTCCATCACCGTCTTGCGGTTTTCGGGATCATCGGTTGTGGTCACAAAACCTTTCGGTTTATTCAGCAGTACATACACTTTACTTTCGAGCTGTACCGGCTGATTATGAAACATCACCTGGTCGGCACGGGTGATCTTGGTACCCAGTTCCGTTATCACTTTACCGTTCACCTTTACCACACCTGCTTCAATGAATTCATCGGCCTCACGACGTGAACAGATTCCCGCATTGGCAAGATATTTGTTAAGACGAATAGGTGCGTTGGGATCTGCATTCTCTTTGTATTTGATCTGCTTGAACGGTTTCTTCTTTTTTAGATTTTTACCTCCGACTGTTGACTGATCCATTCTGTTTTGAGATTGATCACCCCAGCTGCGATTGCCATGATTTCCGCCTGAGCTCCTCCGTTGCGGTGCAGAGCGTTCCCCCACCCTCGGGCGGCGTTTTTTCTGACCCTCTTCAGAATTTCCATAAGAATTTCCCTGTTGGGAATCACCCCGATTCTTGCTGTAGGACCTTTCTGATGAATTGTAAGACCTTTCTGATGAATTGTAGTACCTATCAGATGGTCTGTTGGGCCTTTCCGTTGAATTGTAGGACCTATCAGATGAATGATAACCTTCCTGTTGTGTTCTTCTCTCAGTGCCCTGATTTCTGTTTGAGGAAGCGTGTCTCTCACTGCTCGCGCTGCTAAATTTTCGTTTTGGTCGCGATTCTTCGTTGTTTGTTGTCATGTTGCTTTACTTTTTGTTTTACTGATGAAACCTCACGGTTTTATTAAAATTACTAAAACACCCGCCAATCATCCATGAAAGAAGATGACCGGTTCGGATTTCCCTTACAATAGTGAATACTCTGCATTCATTCTGGTCATTTTCCGGCAGTGCCACAGTCCGTGGAAAACGTTGATTAAATACCTGTGTAGCTTTGTGGCGTAATTGATCTTAATTCTTCTTTTACCCTCTCATTTACATTCAATGTCTCAATGAACTCCGAAATACGCTCTTTCGTAATATGTCTGTTGGTTCGCGTGAGCTCTTTTAAGGCCTCATAAGGTTTCGGATATCCTTCCCGTCTCAAAATGGTTTGAATTCCTTCGGCAACCACTGCCCAGTTATTCTCCAAATCTCTCTCTATTGCTTCTCTGTTTAATAACAATTTACTCAGCCCTTTTGTTGTGCTTTTTATTGCAATTAATCCATGTGCGAGAGGTACACCTATGTTGCGGATAACAGTAGAATCTGTGAGATCACGCTGTAGACGCGAAATAGGAAGCTTTGCTGCCAGATGCTCAAGCAATGCGTTGGCAATGCCAAGATTACCTTCAGCGTTCTCGAAATCAATTGGGTTCACCTTGTGCGGCATTGCCGACGATCCCACTTCACCCTCTTTGATTTTTTGTTTGAAATATTCCATCGAGATATATTGCCACATATCACGGTTAAAATCGATAAGAATCGTATTAATCCGTTTCAAGGCATCGAACGATGCAGCAAATGCATCATAGTTCGATATTTGTGTGGTGTACTCCTCCCGCAGGAGATTGAGCTTTACCCACAGGAAATTATCGGCGAACGTTTTCCAGTCAGTACCGGGATATGCCACACGATGTGCGTTGAAATTGCCGGTGGCACCCCCAAATTTTGCTTTCACGGGAATATGTTTCAACACCTCCAGCTGGTTGGCAAGCCTGTAGGCAAACACCTTCATCTCTTTTCCCAGCCTTGTGGGAGATGCCGGCTGCCCATGCGTGCGTGCCAGCATGGGAATATCATTCCATTCATGAGCAAACGCCTCTATTTGCGAATTGATCTTTTCCAGCTCGGGGATATAAACCGTTTGCAGCGCTTCCTGCCACATCATGGGTGTAGCTGTGTTGTTTATATCCTGCGATGTCAGTCCAAAATGGATGAACTCTTTGTAACCGGAGAGATAAAGATTGTCGAACTTCTCTTTCAGATAGTATTCCACCGCTTTCACATCGTGATTGGTGATTGTTTCTATCTCTTTGATCCTTTGGGCATCCTCCTCGTTGAAGTTCTCATATATCCGTCTCAGATCGGAGAAAAGGCTCTTCTCTACTTTCTCCAGCGGAGAAACAGCTGCTTCACATAGTGAAATAAAATATTCAATCTCAACCCTGACGCGGTATTTAATCAGCGCATATTCTGAAAAGAATGCGTCCAGTTCCTTTGTTTTATCTCTGTATCGTCCATCAATGGGCGAAATGGCTGTCAGTTGGTTTAAGTTCATTGTCGTTGCGCAACGCGGTTTTATATCTAATTTCTGAATGTCGGAAAATCACTTTTCTTCACATCCAGCACAGTCTCATTGATTTTATGTTCTATCGAAAGAATGTAACTCCTTGTTTTGACGATACAAAAATAGCTATAATAATAGAGGGGGGAAAATATTTATAAATTTATTTACAAAATATTTTGCAGGAAAACAAAAAGGGTCTATCTTTGCATCACTTTTTCAGAAAACATCCTCCGGGAGCGGAGAATAAAACGCTAAAAAAGTAAATCGGGCGTTTAGCTCAGTTGGTTCAGAGCATCTGGTTTACACCCAGAGGGTCGGCGGTTCGAATCCGTCAACGCCCACAAAATCAATCAAACACTTATCGAACTTTTTCGGTGAGTGTTTTTTATTTTTGTATCCGTTACATCTGTTAAAAATGAAGGGTAGGCAAATAATAATTGTACAACTGCTTGATTTAATGAATTTATTCCTATTTTTGACACAGTAAACATTTTAAAAAGCAGATGGAAAAATTATCACGACGCAGTTTTCTCCGTACGGGTCTTGTAAGTTTTGCAGGACTAACGATTGTTGGACCGGGTTCATTTGATTTAAACCATATATCCCAAATTACTGTTGACAAAGTTAAATTAGGAAACAGCGGACTGCATGTCTCACGGATTGCATTGGGTACCGGTTCAAAAGGGGGTTCAAAAGCATCGAACCAAACCCGGCTGGGAATGGAAAAATTTGCAGAAATGGCTCACCACGCTTATGACAGGGGGATCAGGTTCTTCGATATGGCAGACTCCTACGGCTCACATCAATATGTCGGAAATGCAATTAAAAGTCTGCCACGAGAGAAGATAACCCTGCTTACAAAAATCTGGACGCACGAAGATGGTTCAGACAGAAATGTTCCTGTACGTGAGTCCCTCGATCGTTACAGGCTGGAGATGGGCACCGATTATATCGACATTGTGCTTATGCACTGTTTGATGCAGAGCGATTGGAGTAATAACCGCAAGCACTATATGGAGGGGCTGTCAAAAGCCAAACAGGAGGGCATCATCAAAGCTGTGGGTGTTTCCTGCCACAATTGGGATGCCATGGTTGAAGCTGTGGATAATCCCTGGGTAGATGTGATTATGGCACGCATCAATCCTTTCCAAAGTCATATGGACGGAACTCCCGACGTGGTGAAAGAACTTCTGGGTAAAGCTAAAAAGAACGGAATAGGAGTAATCGGCATGAAGATTTTCGGAGAAGGAAACCATGTGAGTGACAGTGAACGCGAGCAATCACTTCAATTTGCGCTTACCCGGGCAAACATTCACTGCATAACGTTAGGCATGGAATCCATCGCTCATATTGACGATGCTGTGGGAAGAGTGATGAGGCTGGTTTAAAGCAACCGGCCTCGTCGTACCTGACTCCTTCTCTACCCGGGTTAATGCCTCACTGGGGCTACGTTGAGGCCATCAGTAAAAAAACATGAAAGAATCTTTCTTCCGCTTCGGTACCCAAACCCATCTTTTTGCCAAGTTGAATAATCCGTTGCGCTTTCTGCCTTCACATTCCCTTTATTTCACACCGGATAATCTCGGTAACTTTAATCCCATAAGCTAATAGCGGTGGATTGTTACTGAATTTGCGAATAAAACAAAAATTTTAGTAGTGAAAAGGTTTAAATATTATATAACGTTAAATCGTTCCAATTAATTTAAACATTTGATTTAATCATTTGTTTAAATTGAAAAATGAATATACATTTGTCCT
>JAENWZ010000007.1 GCA_016649795.1 Proteiniphilum sp.
GGCGATGGCTTGCGGCACCCCCTGTGTCGGGTTCGAGACCGGCGGCATTCCCGAAATGATTACACACGGGAAGAACGGTTATGTGGCGAGATACAAAGATGCGGAAGATCTGGCTTCAGGCATTCTCCGCACATTGTACGGGCAAGACCCTGAAATTGTTTCGTCTGATGCCCGTAACACTGTATTGTCGGAATATAGTCAGGAAAAAGTTGCAAACCAATACATGGAAATCTATGCAAACTGATAACAGGATGACCGACCGGGCACATTGGGATGCTTACTGGGCTAATTACAGGTACGATAAAATTCCTGACAAAGTGGTCTTTCAGAAATATATGAAAATGCTCCGCCGGGGAGACAGTTTTATTGAAATTGGCGGTTTTCCCGGTCTGTTCGCAGCCTGGTTTTATAAACAGGGCATCACCGATGTTACCGTTCTGGATTTTCATATGGAGAGGGAGATTGTCCGCAAATTGGAGAAAATCAACGGATTAAAAGAAGACAGCATACAATGCATCCATACCGATTTCTTCACCTTCAAATCGGAGAAAAAATACGATGTCGTATTTTCTTCAGGGTTTATTGAGCATTTTGAGGATACGAGAGATGTGATTAAAAGACATGTTGAGCTGCTTTCGGAAAATGGACAAATGCTGATCCTTATCCCCAACTTCCTGGGGTTGAACGGGAAAATACAACAGAGACTGGATAAGGAAAACATAGATGCACACAACCTCCGTTCGATGGAGATTCGATCGCTTAAAGAGATGATGCGTTCGTTTAATCTACATGATGTGAAAGTGGAATACATCGGAAAGCCTATGGTGTGGCTTGAACCTAAACCCGGGAACAGAAGCAAACAGAAATGGGTGAAATGTTTGAGTTATATCATCAAACTTTTTCCTGTAAGAGGCAGGATGTTATCACCATTCATCGCCATATACGCTGCAAAATGAAAATGTTAACTGTCATTACCGTCACCTACAACGCTGAACCAACGCTTGAGCGAACGCTGAAAAGTGTCCTGGAGCAAACTTACCCCCATATCGAGCATCTGATTGTGGATGGGAAATCGAATGACGGAACACTGGCGCTCATCCAGCAATATGCAAATGAGAAGATGGTCTGGATAAGCGAACCGGACAACGGGCTCTACGATGCGATGAACAAAGCCGCGACGATGGCTCAGGGTGATTACCTCTGTTTTCTGAACGCGGGTGACACCTTCATCTCACCCGACAGCGTGGAGAGAATAATGCAATCGTTCGACAACGAGTATGCACCCGATATCATCTACGGTGAGACGGCGATAGTGGATGAAGTAGGCACCTTCCTTCATATGCGCCGCCTGAAGACTCCCGAGAAGCTCACATGGAAGAGCTTCAGGCAGGGAATGGTGGTGTGCCATCAGGCATTTATCGTGAAGAGAGAGCTGTTTGAGCCTTACGATCTCTCCTACCGTTTCTCGTCCGATTTCGACTGGTGCATCCGCATGATGAAGAGGGCGAAAACGAACCTAAACACCCGCCTCACCCTGATCAACTACCTGAATGAAGGGATGACCACCATCAACCGAAAGGCATCACTGAAGGAGCGCTATCGCATCATGGCAAAATATTACGGTAAGCTTTCCACCTTTCTGCACCATCTTTGGTTTGTGGTGCGGGCGGTTGTAAAATAGATTGATTCAGATTGATGAATTCAGTGTTTCCTGTTCAAAGTTCGAGGTTAACAACAGCTGATTGCTGATTGCTGACCACTGACCGCTGACCGCTGATAACTGAAAGCTGATAACTAACAAATGAAAAGAAGAAAACTGAAACTGGAAGAGCTCAGCCGACTCAGTATTGAGGAGTTTCATGAGGCGGAGAAGATTCCGCTGGTAGTGGTGCTCGATAACGTGCGGAGCCAGAACAATATCGGATCGGTATTCCGCACGAGCGACGCCTTTCGTGTGGAGGAGATACTGCTTTGCGGCATCACCGCCACACCTCCCAATGCAGAGATACACAAGACAGCTCTCGGAGCGGAAGATTCGGTGAAATGGCGCTACTTCGAAAACACCCTGACGGCCGTGGATGAGCTTCATGCCAGGGGTTACACGGTCTTCTCTGTAGAGCAGGCCGAAAACAGCCTCTCGCTGGAGCACCTCACGCCGGAGAGAAACCGCAGCTATGCCGTGATCCTCGGGCACGAGGTACATGGCGTACAGCAATCAGTGGTGGATGCCTCTGACGGATGCATCGAGATACCGCAATATGGCACGAAACACTCCCTCAATGTCTCAGTGACAGCGGGGATCGTACTGTGGGATTTTTTCAAGGGTTTGAAACAGACACGCAGGTAAAAAGCTGGCAGGAAGCAGGCAGTAATCTGCAAGAGAGGCGGTTAATAGTTTATGTATAAGCCCTCTCCAGCTTCACACTTTCGCCATCATACACCGCATAGGAAAAATAAGTTATCCAGTCGCCCAGGATGATGATGTTTGAATGTTCCGCGATGGGCAGATCGAGCAGAATATGGCGATGCCCAAAAATAAAGTAATTGAGATCGGGCAGCTCTTTCAGTTTTTGCTTTGAGAAACGGATCAGATACTCTTTCTCTTCACCCAGGTAATCCGCTATCCCACCGTTCTCACGACTGCTATTCGACCAGTTGTGTGCCAGCGGTATCGTCCATCGCGGATGGATGGCCGAGAAACATCTCCGCAGGAACCTGCTGTGAAAGATCTTTCGCAGCAGGTGAAACGATCGGGATTCATCTCCCAGTCCGTCGCCATGCGCAAGGAAAAACCGCTTCCCTCCCATCTCCCTGATGAAAGGCTCAAAGTGCAGTATCATCCCGCACTCTTTGGAGAGATAGTCTGTAAGCCAGATATCGTGATTACCGATGAAAAAATGTACCTCCACACCACTGTCGGTCAGCTCCGCCAGCTTCCCGAGAATACGGGTGAACCCTTTGGGTACCACATGCCTGTACTCATACCAGTAATCGAAGATATCGCCCAGGAGGTAAATCGCCTCAGCCTCCTGCTTCACACTGTCAAGCCAGCGGCACATCTTTCGTTCCGTCTCCACGGAGTCGGCGTGTGATGTTGAGCCCAGATGGGCATCGGAGAGGAAGTAGATTTTTTTGCTCACGGTTACTCTTTTCTGAATCTTATCACCCCCATCACATCATCCCCAGTTCCAAAAGCGCCTCTTCACTTAGCATCGAGCGGTCCCAGGGCGGTTCAAACGTGAGATTGAGATCTAACTTGTTTATCTCAGGGATAGATTCCACCTTCAGTTGTACATCCATCAGGATAAAGTCGGCAGCGGGGCAGCTGGGTGAGGTGAAAGTCATTTCAATGGTAACATTATTATTTTCATCTACATCCACATCGTAGATCAGTCCCAGATCGTAGATGTTCACCGGGATCTCCGGGTCGTACACCGTGCGTAGCATGACCACTATCTTATCTTGTAAAGCTTGTAATTCTTCGTTCATAATCTCTCTGTTTTGTTATTAAACCGATTTTACGGTATATTGTTTACTCCACTCAGATGATTCCTTCATCGGCGAAGCTGTAATAGCTGTCGCCGCAGACGATAATATGGTCGAGCAGCGTGATATCCATCCACTGGGCAGCCTCTTTGAGTTTCTTCGAGATGTGCGTGTCCTGGGGGCTGGGACTGCAGTTTCCCGAGGGGTGATTGTGTGCCAGGATGATGCCTGACGCGTAATGGCCGAGCGCTTCACGCAGGATCAGACGGACATCCACCACCGTTCCCGAGATGCCACCACGACTCACCTGTATGGTTGAGAGCACCTTGTTAGACCGGTCTGTCAGCATCGCCCATGTCTCTTCATGATTGAGATCTGAAAGGAGTGGGAAAAAATGGTCGTAGGCATCACGCGAGGAGGAGATTTTCCTCCTCGAGTTCGTCTCGCTTGCTTTTCTCCGTCTGCCCAGCTCCAGCGCAGCGATTACCGAGACCGCTTTCGCCTCACCAATCCCCCTGAAGTTTTGCACCAGATCGGTCACACCCATCCTTCCCAGCCTGTTGAGGTCGTTCTCTGCCTTCAGCAGGATGCGCTTGCTCAGCTCCACCGCACTCTCCCTGTCGTTACCCGACCCTATAAGGATAGCAATCAACTCGGAGTCTGAAAGGGTAGAGACACCTTTCAGCAACAGTTTCTCCCGCGGACGGTCTTCCTCCGCCCATTGTTTGATGCTTAACTTACTCATGCTGCTTCATTTCCGGAGTAAAACGAAACAAATATACGAAGATTTTTCTGCAGATGAAACAGCTTCCTTTACAAACTTTATTGTTCATCTCCGCAGTTCTCTCATCACCATCATCCGGCAGTGCCATTTAATTCACCTGGAAGTGGTTTGAGAAACGAATCGACCAGATGAATTCCGGATAACTAAAAAAATCAATCCACCACATTCTTTCTTCCGGGGAATAGATAGGAAAAAAATAGGAAGACAACGGCTGATGCGGAGATACCGAATATATTGGGATCCAGACCAAAGGGCAGTCCGACAGATAAAGCGGTGAGCGTAAGCGTTGTGCCCCCGCCAATGATCATTGCCCAGAAGGCAGCAACAGCACTGCCGCGCTTCCAGTAGAAAGCACCCAGCACGGGAATGAAGAGGCCGCTCACCATAAAGGCGTATGAGTGGAGCATCAGATCCAGCACATTCTCCATCTGCAGGGCAATCAGCAATGCCAGGACACCTATGATGAAGGTAATAAGCTGTGATAGCAACAGGGTGTACCTCTGTCCTTTAGGCAGCTTGAAAAGCTTTTGTAGGATATCTGTCTGCACGTTGCCCGAGGCAGCCATCAGGCAGCTGTCGGCAGTAGACATGACGGCGGAGAAGTAGGCTGACATCATCAGCCCCATCAGCCCGACGGGGAGTATGGTTCTGAGAAGCAAAGGCAGCCCCATTTCGGCATCCATCGCACTACCCCGGGTGTAATCCATATAGGCAAACATCCCATTTTCAAAAGCAACCCTGGCAAAAAGACCAAGGATTACGCCCATAAAAGCCATAATAGGCCACTCGAAAATGCTCGCAATATACCATGCCTTTTGCGCCTCTTTGGCTGTTCGGGTAGCATATATACGTTGGTAAAGGGTCATACCCACAAACCAGATGGGGATGATGGTGACAGCCCAGTTGACCAGGGTTTGCCACTCTACGTTGTTCAGCGTCAGGAATTCGTCAGGGAGTGTTGCGCGGATTGCCTCCATCCCTCCGATAGCGTGATAACCCAATGGTATGCCGATAAACACAAGCCCTCCCATCAGAATGAGCCATTGAACAGTATCGGTATAGATCACCGCTTTTAATCCGCCCATCACGGTGTAACCCACCGCAATGACTCCCATAATGATGAGGGCGCTGTTCATCTCCAGCCCCTGGAAGGATGCCGATGCCAGCTTCGCTCCGGCGAGCAGCTGTGAGCTGGTGAACCCGATATATCCGATGGCAGATATCACACCGGCCAGCAACGCTACCCTCGGACTGTAGAAATGTTCGAACAACTGCGGGAAAGTGAAGAGCTTAAGTCGTGATGCCACCTTACTGGCTTTGGGAATAAGAAACACAGCACTCAGCCATGCACCCACCAGGCCGGTAAAGAGCATCCATGAACCTGACAGCCCCATTCAAAACCCCAGTCCACCCAGTCCTATTGAAAAACCACCTCCCACATCGGTGGCAACAACAGAGAGTCCCACGTGATACTTGCTCATCTTACGCCCACCAACGTAGTAATCGTCGGCATTTTTATTCTTTTTCAGAAAATAAAAACCGACACCCAGCATAATGAGCATGTAAACCACAAAAATAAGGATGTCAATAATATGCATAATTGTTCATTTTGCTGCGAGAGATAATAAGATAGAATTAGCGATGCAGCGTTAGTAAAATATAGATTAAATTCCGTTTGAAGAATGATCACAGAGGATAACCTGTTTACAAATATACAATTTTGAGGAAAAAAGACAAAAAAAAAAGAAGAAGCATTTGATTTAATGCCTCTCCTCTTCACTTTCGTTTGTTAATATTATCCTTCTTGTCAATCTCTTACACGCTCTACATAAGATCCGTTACGCGTATCAATCTTTATCTTCTCTCCTTCATTGATAAAGAGCGGCACACGCACCTCTGCACCTGTTTCAACGGTGGCGGGCTTAAGCGTGTTGGTAGCCGTATCACCTCTTATTCCCGGCTCGGTGTAGGTGATTTCCAGCACAACATGTGTCGGCATCTCGGCAGTGAGGATCGTTCCGCTCTCGGCATGAATCTGCACTTCCACCACATCACCCTCTTTCAAAAACTTAACACCTTCGATCTGCTCTTCAGCGATAGGTATCTGCTCGAATGTTTCGGTGTTCATGAAATTATATCCCATATCATCGCGATAGAGGTATTGAAATGAACGGCGTTCAATACGCACCTCGTCCACCTTCACCCCCGAGTTGAAGGTCTTATCGAGCACGCGCCCCGTAGTTACATTCTTCAGCTTGGTACGAACGAAAGCTGCACCTTTTCCCGGTTTGACATGAAGAAATTCAACGATCACATAATATTGCCCATCTAGATCGATGCACATCCCGTTTCTGAAATCAGCAGTTGTTGCCATAAATTATTCTATAAAATTAGTCGTTATCAAATATTTAGAGCGCAAAAGTAGTTATTTCATCCGTAAAATGCAAATGATTATGCATCAGGCTTAATGAAAGGATAAGAAATAGTTTGCCCCGTCATAACGAATATAACGGGGCAAACTTTCAAAGATGAGTTTATTTATAGTATGTGCATCCCGTCAAGCACCAGCTTGACAATGAACAGCACGAAGATCACCCACATGGTGGTCGATATCTTTTTGAACTGGCCGCTCAGAGCTTTCAGGAACACGAAAGAGAGCATTCCGAATACGATACCCTGCGCAATGCTGAATGCAAACGGCATCATCACGATGGTGAGGAAGGCGGGTAATGCCTCAGTCATATCTTCGAAGTTAATTTTCACAACCGAAGTAATCATGAACAGACCAACCAGAATCAGTGCGGGAGCTGTAGCCGCTGCGGGCACCATCAGGAAGAGTGGCGCCAGGAACAGAGCCAGACCAAACATGGCCGCGGTAGAGAGCGCCGTCAGACCGGTACGTCCCCCCACAGCCACACCCGATGCACTCTCAACGTAGGAGGTGACGGTGCTGGTTCCTAACACGGCACCGAAGGTTGTGCCAAGCGCGTCTGCAAAGAGTGCCTTTTTAATCTGAGGGAAGCTGCCGTTTTTATCAGTGATTCCAATTTTTGAAGCCACACCCAGCAGCGTACCGATGGTATCGAACAGGTTCACGAAGAGGAAGGTGAACACCACGATCAGCATGTCGAGTGTAAACAGGTTGTTCCATTCAAACTGCATAAAAATGGGTGAGATATCGGGCGGGGGAGCGACGAGGCTACCCTGCGGAAGCTGTACGAGCCCTAAGATGATGGCGAAGATTGTAGCAGCAACAATCCCGATAAGGAATGCTCCGTGCACCTTCTTGAAGTACAGTACGGCGGTAAGAATCAACCCAAGGAAAGCAACCCACACGTGCGGATTGGCGATTTCCCCCAGTGTCAGCATTGTATTCTCATCTTTCACGATGATGCCTGCATTCTGCAGACCGAGAAAGGTGATAAAGAGCCCTATCCCTACCGGAATAGCATTCTTTATTGTGTTGGGAATACTTTTCACAATCAGCTCACGTACATTAAAGAATGTAAGGAGCACGAAGATGATACCTTCAATGAAAACAGCCGTCAATGCCATCTGCCAGGAGTAACCCAGTCCGAGCACAACTGAAAAGGCGAAGAAGGAGTTCAGACCCATACCGGGGGCCTGCGCCACGGGAAGGTTGGGGATAAACGCCATAAAAAGAGTACCCAGCACGCTGGCAAGCGCCGTAGCGGTGAAAAGTGCCGCCTTATCCATGCCCGATGCACTCAGGATATTGGGGTTGACCACCAGGATATAAGACATGGTGAGGAAAGTAATGATCCCCGCCACAATCTCGATACGTACAGTCGTTTTTTGTTCTTTCAGTTTAAATATTTTTTCCAGCATAATCATCTGATATTGGCATTAAAAAGTCCATTTACTGGCCAGCGTAGGAATAGCATAGAATTTCTCCGGTCCAATTACAAAGTTGTAACTAACCTCCACCTCGGTTCCCAATGAGAAGTTGGGTGTGAAATTATACCAGAACTGCGGCTCACTAAGCATCACCAGTCTCTTGCCGGACTCCAGACCTGTACGGTCTTTATTCTCGCTCCATAGATCGAAGAAGCCTGCCAGCGACACCTTACCGTCGGCTAAGGTGGCATTCCAGGTCACCGTCCACTGCGCATCGTTGCTCACCTCCTGAAAGGCATTCAGCTTATAAGCCACATAGGTACTCATGTAGAAATTGCCCAACTGAAAAGGATAACCAAACCCGGCCAGATAAGAGGAGGGGATGGAGAAACCGTTACCCAGACCACCATTATACTCGATGTGAGGTTGCAGAGGAAAAGCACCTATTTTAAATTCACGAGCAACTTCAGCATATACCAGTCCGATATTTTTCTTATCATTATTGAAATCGAAATCCGCGAACATGAACGTACTTCCCCATTTATCTGGTTTGAACATCTCAAAAGTTGCCGTCAGGTAATTTTGGGGAGAAGTAGGAACATTATCACCATATAAAGAGTGACGGGGATCGAAATGCAGCTGTAGGTTCTGCGCCTGTGTTGCTGCTGTTGCACAGACGATTGCAAGTGAAAGAAGAATTTTACGTAGCATAAAGATTGAGTTTAAAAATTAGTTAATTCAAAGAAACGACAAAAGTATTAAAAATATGCAAATGAGACACTCATTAAACACACTTTTTTCTCTTTATTGATACAAATTGCAGGAAATATCGCTTTAATTTGTAATTTTGTCTCTTCTATAAATCAACAGAACTTATGAAGGAAGAAAGGGCTAAAAGTTTGCTAATCTACAATACGCTAAGCAGAAAGAAAGAGGCTTTTGAGCCACTACATCCGCCGCTGGTGGGGATGTATGTATGTGGTCCCACTGTCTACAGCGATATCCATCTGGGTAACTGCCGCACATTCATCTCATTTGACCTGATTTACAGGTATCTGCTTCATCTGGGTTATAAAGTACGTTACGTGCGCAACATCACCGATGCGGGGCATCTGGAAGGTGACCATGATGAAGGAGAGGATAAGTTTGCAAAAAAAGCAAAGCTGGAGCAGCTCGAGCCGATGGAGATCGTACAAAAATATACCCTCGGGTTTCATGAGGTGATGTCACAGTTCAACACGCTCCCCCCAAGCATTGAGCCTACCGCCACCGGTCATATCCTGGAGCAGATTGAGATGATAAAAAAAATCCTGGAGGTGGGGCTGGCCTACGAAGTGAACGGCTCGGTCTATTTTGATGTGGAGAAATACAGCCGGGAGCGTGACTACGGAGAGTTGACCAACAGGAAGCTGGAAGATCTGCTGGATGGTACGCGTGCGCTGGATGGACAGGATGAGAAACATGGCCGCCTCGATTTTGCATTGTGGATAAAGGCCAAACCGGAGACACTGATGCAGTGGCCGTCACCCTGGGGGTGGGGCTTCCCGGGCTGGCATGTTGAGTGCTCTGCCATGAGCGCCAAGTACCTGGGGAGCACCTTCGATATTCACGGCGGGGGGATGGACCTGCAGGCAACACACCACACCAATGAGATAGCGCAATCGCAGGCATGCAACCATACTGCACCCGTTAAATACTGGGTGCACACCAATATGCTCACCGTCAATGGTGCACGCATGTCGAAGAGTGCCGGCAACGGCTTCCTGCCGCGTGAGCTTTTCACCGGTGACCACCCACTGCTGGAAAGAGGCTATACGCCTATGACGGTCCGTTTCTTTATGGCACAATCGCACTATCGGAGCACGCTCGATTTCTCGAACGATGCCTTGCAGGCGGCAGAGAAAGGATACAACAAGCTGACAGAGAGCCTCTCCACGATAGAAAAGATAGAACCCTCACTCTCCTCATCGGTAAATATCAACGAGCTCGAGGATAGGTGCTACGACGCCATGAACAACGATTTCAACAGTCCCGTGCTGATCGCTCATCTTTTCGATGCAGTACGTATCATCAATGCCGCGAAAGATAAAACAGAGACGCTCACAGCCGACGATCTGCAGAGACTGAAGAGGATGATGCATACTTTCGTCTTCGAGATCCTGGGCCTGCTCGACGAAACAAAACAAAGCAGCGGCAGCGAGGTGATTGAAGGGCTGATGGCATTGATCCTGGATATCCGCAAAGAGGCAAGAGACAACAAAGAGTGGGCTACCTCCGACAAGATACGCGACAGACTGAAGGCCGCTGGTGTGGTGATCAAAGACACCAAAGAGGGGGTTGAGTGGCGAATCTGAAGGAATGAAACAATGCAAATCGTACAATCACCTGCCAAACTAATGAATTTTAACGGCTTGAAGAACGAGAGAGAGCCAACAACACCGCTATTCCCGGGAAAAACAAAAGAGCTTGTAACGCTCTGTCAGCAGCTGTCGGTGAAGGAGATTGCCGGCATCATGAAGATCAACGCCAGAATGGCGCGTGATGTATACGAACAGTATCAGATGTACGGCTTCAGAAACACCCCGAAACGCGCAGCGGCACTGGCATACAACGGGATCGCATACAACGGGCTGAATGCGCATGATTTTTCACAGGAGGAGTACGATTTCGCTCAGCAACAGCTGAATATTCTCTCTGCACTCTACGGTCTCCTTCGTCCGTTTGATGCGATCAAGCCCTACCGGCTTGATTTGCAAATGAATATTACTCCGCAGGGTTACGGTTCATTGTACCAGTTCTGGCAGGAGTCAGTGAATGTCACTCTCTCAAAGAGACTAAGAAAAGAGAAAGAGAAGATAATCATCAACGTGGCCTCGAACGAGTATGCGAAAGTGGTTCAGAAAAGCAGGCTTCCGGTGGGCACAAAAATAATTGATATACGTTTTTTGCAGCAGGAGAACAGTGACTTCAAACAGATTGTTGTCCACACCAAAAAAGCACGGGGTCTGATCTCCCGCTTCATCATCAAAAACAGACTTACCGATGCGGAAGATGTGATGGGGTTCAATGACGAAGGGTACTTTTTTTATCCCGCCCTTTCGAAGGAGAATGAGTGGGTCTTTGTACGATAACTAGAATAAACAGTGGTATTATGAGTGAGAAACGTGTCACATTCGCCTCTAAAATAGGCATTGTAGCAGCTGCGGCAGGGTCGGCTGTCGGACTGGGTAACATCTGGCGTTTTCCAAGCCAGACAGCCGATGGCGGAGGAGCCATATTCATACTTGTGTATATCGGATGCATTCTCTTCTTCGGGATACCACTTATGGTAAGTGAGTTTGTCGTTGGGAGAGCCTCAAGGGCAAACACAGCCGGTGCATTTCATAAACTGGCACCCGGCACACAGTGGAAATGGGTGGGCAGGCTGGGTGTTCTCACCGGTTTTGTGATCATGGGGTTTTACATGGTTGTTTGTGGCTGGACACTGGACTATTTCTTTCAATCACTTTCTGGCAACCTGCATGGGGTAACCGATTTCTCAGGTAACTTCAACACACTCTTAGGTAACCCGTTGAGACAAATCGGGTGGATGATCCTTTTCACGCTGCTGACAGCATTTTTCATACTCTCAGGTGTTAAAAAAGGGATTGAGCAATCCGCAAAAATATTGATGCCAGTCCTCTTCCTGCTGCTGATGATCCTTGCTATCCGCTCTGTTTTGCTTGAAGGCTCCGCCCAGGGTTTGAACTTCCTGTTCAAACCGAGTATGGAGCATGTGAAACCGACACTTTTTCTCGATGCGATGGGACAGGCATTCTTCTCCCTTTCTATCGGCATGGGATGCATGATCACCTACGGTTCCTACTTCAACAACGACATCAACTTCACTAAAACGGCCATTCAGGTATCCCTGCTGGATTCGCTGGTGGCTATCCTTGCAGGGATCATCATTTTCCCCTCGGCATTCGCATTGACCGCCAATCCCGGCACCATTGCCAATGAGCTGGTGGCCGGCGGTCCCGGCCTGTTATTCATCACGCTGCCCGAATTGTTCAATCAGATGCCTCTGTCGATGGTTTGGGCAACACTTTTCTTCTGCCTGCTGTCGGTGGCAGCCCTCACCTCCACCATTTCACTGATGGAAGTAGTGACGGTCTATCTTCATGAGGAATACCCTCTTTCACGGAGAAAAAGCACCCTCCTGGTCTCCATTGGGGTTATTATCCTGGGGGTGATCTCATCCCTCTCTGCTCCCTTCTTCAACATTCTCGATGTGGCCTCCGCCAAGTTTATGCTTCCTTTGGGAGGTTTTTTCATCTCTCTCTTCGTTGGCTGGTATCTCGACAAGCAGCTTGTATATGCGCAGTTAACGAATGAAGGTACACTAAAACAGAGCGTCTGGTTCCTGAAAATCTATATTATCCTGTTGCGTTATGTTGCTCCCATTGCTATACTGGCAATTTTCATCTACGGATTGACCGGATGACTCTTCAGGCATGCCGCAATATTACGCCGGAGCAGATAAGCCAAAAAGCCTGGTAATCATGGCTGACAAAGAGAAAAAAACATAAATGAAGTAAAACAACCTAAAAGCCGGAATAAACTGCCTCTTCTTCGGTTTAAAATATTATTTTTGTATAACTATTTCGTTAATTGGTACAGAGACAAAACTGGTTTTGGCTATGTCGAACAGAGAACTATTTCGAAAAGAGAGAGCAGAGCAGATTTATTTGCTTTGCCGAACGCAGGAATAGTCTAAGTATCTGAAATAGTCTGAAAGAAATAGTCTAACTTTAGTGAAAAATAGCCGCACAATAATGCAATTCCAATATAACATATCACCGCCGCAATCAACCCGCACCAGCGTGCAACTGCCTGCATCAAAAAGTATAAGCAACAGGGCGATTATTCTTAATGCGCTGAGTCTCAACCTCCACCCCATAAGTAATCTTTCTGACTGCGAGGATACAAGTGTGATCATCGATTCATTCAACTCAAATTCAAATGTTTTCGACGTGAAAGGTGCCGGTACGGCCATGCGGTTTCTAACCGCGTTTCTTGCAGGAATGGAGGGAGAATGGATTATCAGGGGATCGAAACGGATGCATGAACGTCCCATTCATCCGCTGGTGGAAACACTCAATACGCTGGGTGCCGACATTGATTATCTGGAAAAAGAGGGCTTCCCCCCTCTCAAAATAGCAGGACGACCACTCAAGGGAGGAGAGGTCTACCTGGCAGGAGATATCAGCTCGCAATTCATCTCTGCACTGTTGATGATCGCTCCGCTCATGGAGAACGGATTAACCATTCATATTGAAAAAAACATCATCTCCAGACCCTATATCGATCTGACAATAGGTATGATGAAGGAATATGGCGTACATGCCAAGTGGGAGAATAACGATGTCACGGTAAAGCCACAGAAATACAGGGCTATTGAGCTGACAGTAGAAGCAGACTGGTCGGCAGCTTCCTACTGGTATGAGATCGTCTCTCTACTCCCCGGATCAGAAGTAAAGCTGAAGGGACTGATGAAAAAAAGCCTTCAGGGCGATGCGAACGTAGCCAACCTGTTCACCGACCTTGGCGTAACCACGGAATATGTTTCTGATGGTATCATCATCCGCAATGCAAAGAAAAAAACGAAAAAATTCTTTCACGATTTCGTGAACGAACCCGACCTTGCACAAACATTTGCAGCCACATGTTGTTTTAAAGGTATTCCTTTTCTTTTCTCGGGTCTCCAAAGCCTGAAGATCAAGGAGACCGACCGTATAGCGGCATTGATTAACGAATTGAAAAAGCTGGGCTTCCTGCTTAGAGAGGACGGTAAAGGGATACTTGAATGGGATGGGGAACGCTGTTTTCCTGACAAGGAACCCGCCATTGACACCTACGATGACCATCGTATGGCGATGTCGTTGGCACCGGGTGCCATTGTTTACAAATCACTTATTATTAACGATCCTGCCGTAGTCTCTAAATCGTATCCCAACTTCTGGAGCGATCTGAAGCAGGCAGGATTCAGTATTGAAGAAAAGTAACAGATCATGCAAAGTTTATATCTTTTTATCGGCATCATTGCTTTTTTTATTTTGGCTCTCGCCCTCTCCAATTATTACCAGCGAAAAAGAGGCAACACCAAAGTACGTGAGACAGCTCCTCCTGCCATCGACGTGAGTGGCGGCTGTTGCGGCGCTCACGAGGTGTGTGAGAAAGACAGTCTGATAGCTGCTTTTGCCGAGGAGCCGGAGTATTTCGACGACGAGGAGCTGGATAAATACGCCTGCCGCGATTCAGACAGCTTCGCGACGGAGGAGGTGAATGAGTTCAGGGAGGTATTTTACTCCGTTCTCGACCAGGAGAAACCGCGCTGGGTAAGAAGCCTTCAGATGAGAGGGATCTCCCTTCCCGATGAGTTGAAAGATGAAGTACTGATGAGCGTCAATGAGCTGAGAGAGCATAAAATGCACGCCTAAAAGCAGGCAACAGATGAATATCCCTGAACTTATTGAATACGCCTTCTTCCGGAACGCTCTTCTGGGAAGTCTTTTCGCGAGCATCGCATGTGGAATGATTGGCACTTACGTTGTGACCAAGAGGCTGGTGTTTATCAGCGGGGGCATAACACACGCTTCATTCGGGGGGCTGGGGATAGGATTCTTTTTCGGCCTTCCACCGATACTGTCGGCCATGGCGTTTTCGGTTTTATCTGCTTTCGGCATTCAGTGGCTGTCGCGCCGACAGGGGGTACGTGAAGATTCCGCCATCGCCGTCTTCTGGTCGCTGGGAATGGCGATAGGTATAGTACTCACCTTTCTCACACCGGGTTATGCACCCAACCTGTCGGAGTATCTTTTCGGCAACATCCTCACCATCACACAGACAGATATCGTTGCACTGGCTCTCTTGTCACTGTTTCTTTTGCTCTTCTTCTCCCTCTTTTACCACGCCATTGTATCTGTATCGTTCGATACCGAGTTTGCGCGTACAAGGCGTATCCCCACGCAGCTGATTGAGTATGCGATGATGCTCTTCATTGCCGTCACCATCGTACTGAGTATTCGTCTGGTAGGGATCGTGCTGCTGATGTCGCTCATCACCGTTCCACAGATGACTGCCAACCTGTTCACCGTGAACTATTCGAAAATCATCTCCCTCTCTATCCTTTTCAGTTTTGCGGGATGTGTGACCGGACTGCTTCTCTCCTATTACCTGAACGTTCCCTCAGGGGCATTCATTATCTTTGTGCTGATAGTGATGTTCTTTATTGCCAAAACAATAAAAGCGATTACAAAAATAAAAAGGGCATAATTTTTTTTTAATTTAAAGCGTTAAGGATCTGTTTCAAAAGAAAATCCTTGTTTTTCACACCCGAGACACGATTTACCTCCACTCCGTTTTTTAAAATGATCATTGTCGGGATACTCCGGATATTGTATTTACCGGCAAGGGATTGATGCTGTTCAATATCCACCTTACCAATAAAAGCTTCGCCGGCAAGCTCCTCCGCCACCTCGTTGAGCACAGGTGCCATCATGCGGCAGGGCGCACACCAGCCTGCCCAGAAATCGATCAGGATGACCCTGTTTTTTGTCTGATGCTTAAAATTGGCGGCCGTGAGGGTGATGATATTTTCATGATCAGGCACCATGGGGCTGTTTTTTATTTTTCGTTGCATCATATAGATATAAAAAACGAAAGCGACCACGAGTACTCCGATAATTATCCAAAATGTTTGCATTTGTTGTATACGTTAAATGTTTTATTCACTCTACAAAAGTACACATCGAATGGCAATGGCCTAAACTTTTTCGCCCTTTATCGGACAGTTTCCGGATTGAGATTGAACAGCTTTTTCATTGAAGAATATTAACTTCACGCATGATTATTTTGTCCTTTTTGATATCTTTACAATTGAATAAAATTTTAAACACTGTACTAACAGCATCACGAATGATGAATTTTAATCAACCGTTTACGCTAAAAAATAAAATTATGTTGCAAAGATCTCTATTTATCCTCGTTTCACTTTTGATATTCATCGCTCACGCTGATGCTGAAACGATCACGGTTAAAGCGACAAAAAAATATCTCAACATCCCTGTTTCACATGCTGTCCGGCGGGAATCCATGGAAGTAGTGGTGGATGGCAATAGAGTGAGATCTTTTGATATCCGTCTGGCGCCGGAGAATCCCGATTACTGGGTCTTCTGCGACATATCGGCGTTCAAAAACAAAACACTCAATATCTCTTTTCCTTCACCAGGGAAGGGATTATCTCTGATCTATCAGTCGGATGAGATTGCCGGACAAGACAGTCTCTACAACGAGGAGAAGAGACCACAGTTCCACTTCTCAAGCAGAAGAGGGTGGAACAATGATCCCAACGGGCTCATCTATTTTGAAGGGGAGTATCATCTCTTCTATCAGCATAACCCCTACGAACGGGAGTGGGGAAACATGCACTGGGGACATGCCGTAAGTGACGATTTAATTTACTGGAAGGAACTCCCCATTGCACTTTATCCCGATGAACACGGCACCATGTTCTCCGGCACGACAGTGATTGATTATCAAAACAGTGCAGGATTCAACAAAGAGAACAAACCGGCGATGGTAGCCATATATACTGCCGATAATCCCGACAGACAGATACAGTGCGTGGCCTACAGCCTCGACAGGGGGCGTACATGGACCAAATATGCGCATAACCCCGTGATTGACTCAAAAGAGAAATGGCAAAGCAAAGATACCCGCGATCCCAAAGTATTCTGGTATGAGCCCGATAGCAAATGGGTGATGGTACTGAATGAGAGGGACGGGCACTCCATCTATAACTCCGCCGATCTGAAGGAGTGGAGCTATCAAAGTCACATCACAGGGTTCTGGGAGTGTCCCGAACTATTTGAGCTTCCGGTTGACAATGACCCATCCAATAAAAAGTGGGTGATGTACGGAGCTTCCGGCACCTATATGATTGGCGATTTCGACGGGGAGGTGTTTACTCCTGAGTCCGGTAAGCACTATTACACCACCGGATCGGGCTATGCAGGACAGACATTCAACAATATTCCTGACTCCGACGGAAGAAGAATACAGATAAGCTGGGGCCGTATCGCTGCCGAAAAAATGCCATTTAACATGCTCATGTTGCTGCCCACCCGGTTAACACTGCGGTCAACCAATGAGGGTATTAGGCTCTTCAGCTACCCTGTCGAAAAGGTCAATAAGCTGATAGACCAAAGCCAACAATGGGAGAACTTAAGCGCCGGGGAGGCAAACAGGGCAATCAACGCGTATCGGGATGAATCGCTGTTGCGCATCAGGTTTACCTTAAGCCTCTCCCATGCAACGGGTGCAGGTCTCAATTATGATGGGCAGACACTGTTGAATTATGACATGAATTTCAACACGGTGAACAGCGTCTTTTACTCACCTGATGATATGACCAGCATGGAGATCACTGCCGATATTTTTATTGATAAAACCTCTGTGGAAGTTTTTATCGATAACGGAGCATACTCCTACACATTTGAGAGAAAATCATCTGACCGTGAGAAGGGATTCAACTTCTGGGGAAACAACATCCGAATCAAAAACCTCGAACTCTCACTGTTGAAATCTATCTGGAACTAAGTGCGCTGGCAAAAAAGCTCTCTGAAGCACATCAGTCAGCAGTAGTGCTGGCTGCCTTTGAATGTACACGGGAAGGAGCATGGGTTTCTGCTTAGCACCCAAAGTCAAAAATACAGCCAGGAGCATAGGAACAATAAATCCCCTTTTTTCGAGTTATGTAAAGGAGAGGTTTTACATATATTAAAAAGGGGTGAATGTGTTGTTGAAAGACATAATCGGTTTTCTGCTTGCAGGATGCATATGCGTTGTTATTTGTGTGGGGTGCTCTACCGGAAAGAACACCACCGCCACGCGTGCATACCATGAGCTCACAACCAGATTCAACATCTATTATAACGCGGAGAAAGCCTATAACGAAATCCTGGAGAATCAGTCCGTGCGTTTCAGCGAAAACTACAGTGAGCTGCTCCCCCTCTATCCGCTTGCACCCTTCAGTGAGAAAACCCTGCCCGGCGGTCCGTTCGACGTAGTGGTTGAGAAGGCATCCAAAGCCATCCGCGAACACTCCATCACGGCAAAGCCGAGACGTGATCCCACACAAAGGCAGACAGAAGCATACCGACGGTGGTTGCAACAGGAGGAGTTTAATCCCTTCATTCGAAATGCATGGCTATTGCTGGGTAGAGCACATCTGCAGAACAGGGATTATGAAGAGGCGCTGGCACTCTTCTCGCATATGCAGCGCATATATAAAAATGAAGCCGATCTGATCTACGAGGTGCAGTTGTGGATGATGCGGGCCTATACGGAGACGGGGAGGATGTATGATGCAGAGAATATCCTCTATATCCTTAGGAGCAGAACAGCTCCGGAACCGTTGAACAATCTTCTCGCAAAAACCTACACACACTATCTCTTCCAAAAGAGAGCATACAGCGAAGCGATCCCCTGGTTGATGAAAGTCATTGATCAGGAAACTAATTTCAGACAGAAGAAACGCCTTCAGTATCTACTGGGCCAGACCTATGCGATAGTGGATGAAAGGGAAAAAGCCTTCCGTGCTTTTGAAGAGGTGAAAGGGCTCAGCACTCCCTACCTGTTGACGCTGCACGCTACCATCAGTCAGCTTGCCGTTGCACCGGAGGCAGCACAACCCGATATAAGGAGAGCTCTGGAGAAAATGCGGGGAAAAACCAAAAACGAAAGCGATCTGGAGAGAATTCAATATGCGCTTGAGCCTAACCATCCGGATAGTGCCGCTAGTATGCAACAACCCACACACGACAAAACCCTTGCCTTCTCCGGTACGTTTGCCGGTGATTCAAGCCGTTTGGTCGCACAGATGCATGACTCGCTCTATCAGAAGGCTTACCGGGCCTGGCAGGAGGGAGATACCACCACGGTACGATCGGCTTGGGAGACTTTTTATGTACAATATCCCCGCTCCGGGTTGCTGCCACAGTTTCTGTTGCTGCATGCACTATCCTACGCACAATCGGGTGATGCGGCAGAGACGGAGAAATACCTCAGCCAGCTGTTGGAGAGATTTCCGGAGTCCGAAGCCGCTCCGCTGGCCAAAAACATTGTAGACGGGCTTTTGCAGGGAAGAACGTTGGCGGACAATGCCTCTTTGAACAGTCAGTGGGGTACCTACCCCTCCGCTATCCATGATGCTCAGGACAGCCCCAATGAGGCTTCAACGTTCAGCACAAAAAGAAGCGGTCCTCATCTGCTGCTGCTCACGTTCGAAGCTGACTCACCCTATAAAAACAGGATCCTGTTCTCTACAGCAAACTTCAACTTCACCCGGTTCAGACTCCGCACCTACGAATTCTCCTTCATCACTATTCCCGACGGGGAGGCGCTCATCGTGCAACCCTTTCAATCATACGATGAGGCATCCCGCTATGCTTTGATGATGCAATCAGACTCGCTGTTCACCGCTCAGATACCCCAGGAAGTGATCCCTTTCATCATCTCTGAAGAGAATCTCTCCATCCTGCAGGAGCACGGAACGATGGATGCATACAGAGTGTTCAGCAATAAGAACTACGGAGAGGAGCCGGTAACGGTTCGGTCTGTTGAGAGCGCTGCAGTGAGAGATAGAGGAGAAGAAAACCCGCAGAAAAGGGAAAAGATTGTATCTTTGGAGGTGAAAGAGATGCCTGACACCAGGAAGAGTGCAGATGCTGCTCCACCCCCCGTGGTGGAAGAGGGGCACAATACTTCCACAAAGTCTCACATAATACCCCTTACAGAGGTGAGGCGCATCACACCCGAAGAGCTGCTGCGAACGCTCGAACAGAAAGCGGCGGAAGCACTGCTTCAGAAGGAGGAGCGCCCAGCCGGCAGAAGCAGGGAATCACTGCTGAAAGAGCGCGAACGTGAACGACAGGAGAAAATACGGCAGAGAGAGAGTGAGCTGAAGGAGAGAGCGCGGAGACGTGAAGCTGAACTGAAACGACGGGAAAGAGAGAGAGAACAAAAAATTCGCAATAGAAAATGAAAAAAATCGTTTTTGCCACCAACAACAA
>JAENWZ010000071.1 GCA_016649795.1 Proteiniphilum sp.
AAGAAGAGAGAAAGGATGATCCATCAAATGGAGTAGAGAAAGAGGGAGGAAGCCACTTTCTCCTCAGCCGCAGGTTTTGGCAGATTGCTGTCAACATATTTGTGATTCCTTTCCTGAGTACGGCCATCATGCTTTATCAGTACACGATAGCAGAGAGCAAAGGGTGGGATGCATCATGGGTAATCTTCTCCTTTTCCTTCTTTGCTGTTTTCAACGGTCTCTCGATGTTCTTCTCGGGAGAACTGATTGACCGTTTCAGCGGAGTGCGGCTCTTTCCTTACTACCTGTTGCCAGCACTGGCAGGATTTGCAGCAATGTCATTCATCGACAATCAATGGATCTTTCCGATTTTCTATGGCCTGCTGGGTGTTTCTTCAGGGCTCGGCAGCACCGTCAAAACAGCTGTACAGGCTGAGGTGTACGGCACAGCACATCTGGGAGAGGTTCGCAGTTACCTCTCCACCATCATGGTGCTTGGCACCGCCGCCGGACCGCCTGTGCTCGGTTACCTGCTGGATATCAGGTGGTCAATGAATTACATTATGTCAGGCGCCGCCATCTTGCTACTTATCATATTTATCATTAGTGTAACATTCAAACAAAAGTAAAAAGCCACATTCTATGTCAGAAGAGATCAAAGAGAAAAAATATCTCCGTACACTCCTGGAAAAAGTGAGGGGATCACTACAGAAGATCAACGAATCCATTATCGATAAAAAGAGAGACATCGATGAGATGCACCATCACATGGAGGAGTACAAGCGTGATATGGATCATCTGAAGAAAAATGCTCTGCGGGAGACCATCTTCAACTACAGTGCAATCGGCGACCATCATCTTGATAAACGTAAAAGGCTGATCCGTCTGCTCGATGTTCCCTATTTCGGGAGGATCGATTTCAGGGAGGAGAGCGCAGCAAAAGCGGACAGGGTATATGTAGGTGTCCATAATTTCCAGGATGAAGAGAGCGGCTCCAACCTGGTGTACGACTGGCGTGCTCCAATCTCCAGCATGTTCTACGACTATGAGACGGGAGATGCAGGCTATAAAACAGAAGAGAGAGAAGTAAGAGGTGAGATCGTGCGTAAAAGTCAGTTCCGTATACGACAGGGAGAGATGGAGTACATGCTCGACAGCGATATCACCATCCAGGACGATGTGTTGCAGCGGGAGCTGAACCACACTTCCTCCGGCAAGATGAAGAATATCGTTGCCACCATACAGCGGGAGCAGAATGCCATCATCCGCAATGAAGATGCCCGCCATCTGATTATACAGGGGGTGGCCGGTTCAGGGAAGACCTCCATCGCCCTGCATCGCATTGCCTTCCTGCTTTATAAGTTCAAAGAGAGCATCTCTTCCGAGGACATACTGATTATCTCACCCAACAAGGTGTTCGCCAGCTATATCTCCAACGTGCTGCCTGAGCTGGGTGAGGAGACCATCGATGAGACAAGCATGGAGGAGATTGCCGAAAGGTTGTTCGACTATAGTGTGAAGTTTCAGACCTTCTTTGAACAAGTTTCTGAGTTGCTCGAAAAAACGGACGAGAAACTGATTGAAAGGATCCGTTTCAAATCCTCACCCGACATGCTGAAGAAGATGGATGAATATGTACTCCATCTCGAGAACAACCGGTTTACACCGGCCGACATCACCATCAGGCGGAAGATTGTGCCGTCGTGGTTCGTGCAGGAGTCTTTTCAGAAATACAACCGGTTGCCGCTGTTGAGTCGTTTCAATGAAGTAGTCCGCGATATAGTGGAGAATGTGTTCATCTACTACAAGTATGAGATCACGGGCAAGGAGCGCACCGCACTGCACACCACGGTACGCAAGATGTTCACCTCCACCAGCATGCGTATGCTCCACAAAGATTTTTACCAGTGGCTCGACCGCCCGGAGATGCTTAAGACCAGAAAAGGAAGCGTCTACGAATACAGTGATGTCTATCCGCTGCTCTACCTTAAAATGAAGCTGGAGGGATTGAAACCATTCACCAGGGTCAAACATCTGGTGGTAGATGAGATGCAGGACTACTCAGCTGTTCAGTACCGTATCATCAGTAAGCTCTATCCCTGTAAAAAAACGATATTGGGTGATATCAACCAGTCGGTGAACCCGTTCAGCTCATCCGGTATAGAGACCATTGAATCGCTCTTCCCCGACGCTACCTGTATGACCATGCTTAAAAGCTACCGCTCCACATACGAGATCACTGAGTTCACCAAACAGATCAGCGGCAAAGCCGACGTGGAAGCGATTGAACGACGTGGTGAAGAGCCAAGAGTGATGATCCTGAAAAAAGAGGAGGAGGAGACAACATTCATCATGGAGCTGATTAAGAAGTTCAACAGCAGCTGTTATAAATCAATGGGCATCATCTGTAAGACGCAACACCAGGCCGACAAGATGTATGAAGTGCTGAAAGGAGAAGAGAATCTCACCCTGCTGAATGCCCTCAGTGTGGTCTTCGGCAGCGGCATCGTGATCACCACAGCCCACCTTGCCAAAGGCCTGGAATTCGACGAGGTGATCGTTCCTTTTTGTACCGAAAAGAACTATCGTACAGAGCCGGACAGGCAGATGCTTTATGTGGCCTGCACACGTGCCATGCACCGTTTGAACCTGACTGCTGCCGGAAGTATCACAACATTTATTCCGAACAGATAGATAGAACACCGGTACCTGTTACAAATTGCAGTTAAGAACAAAGAATTTAAATTAAGACTGATTTTAAAAGAGTTAACACTCAAACGGAAAAAATATTATATCTTTACAGGATAGTTTTTTGAAAGAAAAAATGCAGAATCACTGAGTATCGAGGAAAAAAAATTAGCATAAAGATGATACTGGATAGATTACCCGAAGAGAACACCGGTCGATTGAATCCCGGAATTACAAGAGAAGAAGCTTTCGCGCTGGTTGAAAAATACAACATAGAGCCTTTTCACATTCAGCATGCCGAAACAGTAGAGGCAGTGATGCGCTATTTTGCAGGTAAACTGGGGTATGCCTGTGAAACAGACTTCTGGGGGTTGGTGGGACTGTTACACGACCTCGATTTTGAGCAGTACCCCGATGAACACTGTATCAAGGTGCGTGAAATTTTCGATGCCGAAGGGATCGATCCTCAGATCAAACGTGCTGTTGTATCTCACGCTTATGGATTCACGCAGACCGATGTGAAACCGGAGCATCAGATGGAAAAAGTGCTCTACGCTGCCGATGAGTTAACAGGCTTAATCGGCGCAGCCATCTTAATGCGTCCGAGCAAAAGTACGCTCGATTTAACTGTTCAGTCGTTGAAAAAGAAATATAAAGACAAGAAGTTCGCTGCAGGCTGCTCCCGCGAAGTGATACAGAAAGGTGCGGAAATTTTGGGCTGGGAACTCGATTACCTGATGGAAGAAACCATTAAAGCCATGCAGTTGACTGAACAGGCAAAAAAATGAAATTTTTCTGATTATGCCTCGCGATATGTGAAGTGGAATTGAGTGAGCTTGCGAAAAGAAGATATTTAAACCCTGTAACTAATAGAAAAAATCTATTATATATTGAGATGAATATATTTTGATGTTATGTGAAATATCTATATATTTGCAATAGATATAAACAGAAACAATTAAAATATCAGAATTATGAAAACATTAGATTATTTACAATTAGATCTTAAGAGTACAAAGAAAACAGTTGACGGTCTGCAGGAGTTACTGGCAAATTTACAGCTTTACTACACCAACCTGCGTGGCTTTCACTGGAACGTGAAGGGTGAGATGTTCTATGGTGCACACGAAAGATTTGAAGGATTCTATGATGACACAGCAACAAAAGTGGATGAAGTGGCAGAACGTATACTTATGTTAGGAGGTGTACCTGCACATAACTTCAGCGATTACCTGAAAGCATCAACCATCAAAGAGAGTGGTGTTGTGAACAACCACAAAGAGATTGTGAAGCTTATCCTTGATTACCTGAAGGTGTTGATCGGCCTGGAACGCAGATTGCTGGAGACAGCCTCGGAAGGTGATGATGAAGGTACAGTTGCCCTAATAGGTGATTTCATATCGGGACAGGAGAAAAATGTTTGGATGCTTACTTCTCTTCTCTCCTAAAGTAAATAAAGGAATCAGTCTTAGAGAACCGTTCAGGCATATAAGCCTAAACGGTTTTTTTGTGCGTATCTGTCACTTAACACGGCGAAGGAACCGCAATAATTTTCCTATTCAGATCTCACATTGAATAGAATTAAAAAAAATAATTGTAAATTCGTTTCAAAATTCGATCATGAAACATCATCCGGTTAAATTTTCTCTTTTAGATGAAATCAGATACTCATTTTAACGATTCAGGGAGATTATCCGCTTCCGCCATCTTACTTACCGCAGTTACAATGGGTTATTCGGGGAATGTGACAGAGACATCGAAACGACCCAATATTGTGATTGTGCTGGCGGATGATTTGGGCTGGGGTGATGTGGGATATCACGGTAGTCATATTCAGACACCAAATCTGGATATGTTGTCCGAAAAAGCCATTCGGTTAGACAGGTTTTACGTTGCTCCTATTTCAACCCCTACCCGGGCAGGCATGTTAACAGGCAGATATCCGAACAGAATGGGTATAAGAGAGGTGGTGATACCCCCCTGGCGTGATTATGGAATTGAATCGGGCGAGATATTTTTACCTCAGGAGTTAGAGAAAGCCGGTTATAAGCATCGTGCCATGATCGGCAAATGGCATTTAGGGCACTCCCGCAAGAAGTACCATCCTCTACATAAAGGGTTTACTCATTTCTACGGCCATTTAAACGGAGCGATAGATTATTTTTCGCACCGGAGAGAGGGGGAGCTGGACTGGCATAACAACTGGGAGAGCTCGTACGACAAAGGATACAGTACAGACCTGATCACCGACCATGCTGTGCAATGCATCAATGAATATGCAGGCGAGGAGCATCCTTTCTTCGTCTACGTAGCATATAATGCCCCTCATACGCCCTTACAGGCGAAAGATGATGATTTGAAACGGTATGGATTTGATCCCTCAAAAAAGCGCTTTGGGAAAGGTGACAAGACCGGGCGGGGAAATAACAGGGAACAAACCTATGCAGCCATGATCACATGTATGGACAGAGGGATAGGCCGGATAATTAACACATTGAAAGAGGCGGGTGAATTTGATGATACGATCTTTCTCTTTTTTAGTGATAACGGCCCGGATGTAGGATCCGGCGGAGAATTGCGAGGGAGAAAATTCACGGAATTTGAAGGAGGAGTACGTGTCCCTGCCCTGTTGAGCTGGCCTTCGAAATTAACCGGAGAAAGAACCATTCATCAGGTCATGGGCTATGTGGATATTATGCCCACACTATTGGATATTCTGGGTTTGCAATCAACCGCTCAATTCGATGGTATCAGTATGCTCTCCATCTTGACCGGAAAGAGGGAATCAATGGATAGAATCTTATATCTGGGATTAGGCTCCGCGGTATCAAACAAATGGAAATTTATTGAGAAAGGACATAATCCGAAAATAAAGGCCACCTCGGATATGCTTTTTACAATTGATACGGATCCCTTCGAGCAAAATAATCGGATCGATGAGTACCGGGAGAAGGCAGCTGATTTTAGATCATTTGTGAAGAGATACGACACCATTGCACCACCCCGACCACAACCGGAATACCAGGATGGACGCGATGGGTTCGTGGCACCCAAAGAATGGGGAATAGAATCCTGTTGGAAGAAATAAAAAATACCGCTATTTCTTCTCTATGGTAGCCATAAAATGCTTGCGATAGGTCTCCCCTACCGGTATCTGCTTTTTGTCTATCATAATCCTGTTCTTATTGATGCTCGCTATTTTACTTTTTTGAATGATAAAAGAGCGGTGAACACGTATAAATCGATCTGATGGCAGCTCTTCTTCCAGCGATTTAAGGCTCATCAGTGATAAGATCGGCCTGGCTTCGTTTTCCGTAAATATTTTTACGTAATCTTTCAATCCTTCTATATACTGAATGTCATCGTACAAGACATGTATCAGTTTATATTCCGACTTCACGAAAAGAGCTGTCTTCTCTTTAACCGTTTCGGAAAACGGTTTTGTTTCGGTCATTTCAAACCATTCTAATGCTTTTTTTGCAGCTGTAAGAAAATCGGCAAAAGAGAAGGGTTTGAGCAGATAATCAAGGGCACTCACTCTGTAACCTTCCACGGCATATTCGCTGAAAGCAGTGGTGAAGATGACACGTGTGCGACTGCTGATGATGCGGGCAAACTCCATCCCGTTCACCTCGGGCATCTGAATATCCAGGAAAATCACATCTACCCTCTCCTCGGCAATACGCTTCATGGCAGTAAGTGCGTTGCTGTATTTACCTGTCAGCCTCAGAAAAGATGTTTTCTGTACATATGATTCCAATAGAGAGAGAGCCAGCGGCTCATCATCCACGATCCAGCAGTTCAGTGTCATCCTGTTGTTTTTTTGTATCAATCACCAGCACGGTTGAATAGACATCATCCTCAATGGTTGTATGCCAGAGATAGTTGTTAGGATAAAGCAGCTCCAGCCTCTTTTTTACTAACTCCAGACCGATGCCGCTGCCACTTTTATCATAATCCGATTTGGGGAAGTAGCTGTTTCTGGAAACGAACTCCACCTTTCCATCGGGATGTTCTTTCAGAGAGATATCAATGAACGACGGCTTATCGCCGCTGATACCGTGCTTGAACGCATTCTCCATCAAAGATATAAAAATTAAGGGAGAGATTTTTGTGTTTCCTGTTTCCGAATAGGAGAAATCGGTTACCAGCTTCACATTGTCGGCCAGTCGTATGCGCATCAGTTCGATGTAGTTACGCATGAAGTCAGCCTCCTGCCGCAGCGACACGAACGACTGGTTATTATCATACAACAGATGACGCAACAATTTGCTCAGGTCCATCACAGCCTGCTGTGCTTTGGGAGGGTTGAACTCTATCAGCGCATAAATATTGTTGAGTGTGTTAAGAAGGAAGTGCGGGTTGATCTGATTCTTAAGGTTCTGCAGCTCCGCCTCTGATTTCGCTTTTGCCAGCTCTTTGCGTTCATTGTCCACCTCAAACCACCGTACCGTCATTTTCAGGGCTACACTCAATCCCATCATCAGAAAGAGGGAGGTGGAGTTTCTGACGATTAAGAACCAGGGGAAGAAATTGGGATGCCTGCCGCGCCATCTGGGTTTCAGCTCGGGTATCAGGTACTCAAGCAGCCCACGACTGTAATGCATAAGAAAAGCGATGGCGACAATAAACAGGAGGTTGTAAAAAATAAACTCTTTTGTCCTACCCTTGTGCAACAAACTGTCTATCAGCACAAAGAAGTTCAGATAGAAGATCAGCAAGAAACCTAATATTTCGGGGATAGATCGCATAAAAGGTTTCCAGGTGAAAACACGTTCCGAATCCATGAAAAAGTAAGGGAGAATGAAAATCACTCCCCATAGGAGAAGGTGAACAAAGATATTGTTCCAGCTGCCTCTCTTTTTTTGTTTGAATGGCTGATCCATATCACAAATGTATTAAAATTATTGGGATCTTATCATCTGCCGCGACCTCCTCCAGGTCCCATGCCTCTGCCATATCCTCTTTCCGGCATCATATCCTGCTGTGTTGTACCTCCTTTGAAGAAGTTGAACCGGTAGACGAAATGTACCATAAAATAGCTTGTGAGGGTGTTGGTTGTTGTATCACGGATATAGTTCGATGTCACACTTCTGCTAATGCTACTTCGTTGTTGCAGGATATCATATATTTTAAAACGGAGGGTGCCGTTCTTTTGTTTAAAGAGTGCCTTCTGAATGGATGCATTCCACAACCATTCGTTTTGCTCAAAACCGTCTGCATAACCCGAGTTGGTAGAGTAGTTGACATCGCTTTCGAGGGTGAGGTCCCACGGCAGATAGACTGAGGTGTTCGCACTTCCGCCGTAGTTGAAATATTGCTGATCGGTCTGCCCTTCGATACTGTTGGTCACATTATTGAAATTCATGTTCCCCCGAACAGCAAGGTCGAAGATATCTGAACGGTAGTTCAGCCCTAACACCTCGGCCAGTGATGCCCGTCTGTTAGTGTTTTTTTCGTTGTTGGAGAAGCCGTTCGTGTTATTATAACTGGCGAAAGACATAGAGAAAACGGAGAACTTTATATTTTTTAAAGGTACATTGAACATCACACGTCCATTTGCACTCCAGTTTCCTTCAACATTCCTGTAGGTAGTCTCCTTACGTCCTGTCGTGACATCTGTCAGGGTAGATGGCACAATATCATTGGTCATATAGCCTGCGTTAGCAAAAGCAGCAAACGAGCTGGCTTTCTCCGGACTCGACTTCTGATAACGAATATTCAACCGATGTTCAAATGACGGGTTCAAATCGGGATTACCGTAGCTGATATTCAACGGGTTGGAGACATCCACCACCGGAGAGAGTTGTGTCAGCGAAGGTTGATCGGTGTCTCCGTAGTAACGGATCCTGAGATTTTGTGTGCGGCTCCAGCGATAATTCAGTTGCGCCATGGGTGAAAAATTAATCACTTTCTGTTCACCGTCGTAAATCTCCTCCGCGCATATGAATGTTTTACTGCGCGATGATGAAGGCTGCATGGAGATACCAACCATGTAATCATACATCTCTCTTACTGATTTAAAATTAAGCTCCAGCTCCTGACTCACGAAATTGTTTTCCAGACGTTTGCTGTAGAGTGAATCGAGTATCGTATAATTCCCCGATCCATCCTGTGAACGGGTGTCTTTATCCGATTCCGACATATTCTGACGGTAGTGATAGGCGAGTTGAAGGAAATTATCCTTTCCTATCGGTTCAACATAAGATAGATATCCACGCCACGACCGGTTGTTACTGGCGTTGGTGAATTGTTGATCAATCATATCATCGGGACGGGTTCCGTTGTAGTAAGTACCGGAAAGTGATGTCCCGCTGTTATCAGAATCACCTTTTTGCCCTCTCAGCTGTAGACTCAATATCCTGCCCTCCTTGCCTAACTCACGGCTTGCATCTAAACTGAAAGAGACCTCTTTACCTGTTCCTTCAGAAAAATAGTCCGACTCACCATAATTGATGGTATCGCCTGTCATTTCAGCGGCCGTGAAGAAGTCACCCGTTTCGTTGCGTCTGTTGTTATAAAAAGATATTTCCGGACGGAAAATAACCCTTGTGATGGAATCGGGTTCCCATTCAAGCCGGAGATCCATATTAAAATTCTGGCTTTTGCTGTTCACGCTATTGCTCTCCTCTTCGAGCGTATTCCCCGCACTGAGAATGTTCTGAGTGAACACATCCGACAGCACATTGCTATCGGTAAAGCCGTAACGAACGTTTCCCCCTAATTTTAATTCGGGGGTGAACTGCTTACTGAAATTACCCCCCGTGTTACCCGATGTGGATATAC
>JAENWZ010000010.1 GCA_016649795.1 Proteiniphilum sp.
ACTGATTACTGACCGCTTAAACATTCAACGCTTTTTTCGCCCAAATAGTTTGTATGACGCCCCTCCCCAGCAGATACAGGATAAAAGAAAACCAGAGGCCGTTGTTACCCCAGAGGGGAGTCATGATGAAATAGCAGACGAAAAAGAGCACCGATGAGAAGATCATGGCGTTGCGCATCTGTTTGGATGCTGTGGCACCAATAAAAATACCATCCCACAGGAAAGCAGCAAAGCCGGTGAGAGGGATCAGCACCGTCCAGAACAAGAAATCTTTGGTGCTTTCAATAATCTGGATATCGTTCGTAAGAATATGCAATAACTGATTGGGGAAAATGGCGTAAATCACAACTGCTGTTATGCTCACCATCCATCCCCAGAAGAAGATTCTCTTCAGCATCAGCTTCAACGCTACCCGGTTCCTTGCACCGAAGAACCTTCCCGTAAGCGCCTCTCCCGCGTAGGCAAATCCATCCATGAAATAGGAGAAGAGCATGAAGAATTGCATCAGCAAAGCATTCACTGCAAGCGTGATCTCTCCCATGCCTGATGAGGCAAATGTAAAGAAGGTGGTTACCAGCGTCAGCAGGAACGTACGTACGAAGACATCTGCATTCACCCTGAAGAATAGTCGTATCGATGCTTTATCCCATATGGTCTCCTTTCGGATATATTTGCGCAGACGGCGGTAATACCTCCACCAGAAAGCGGCAGCAACCATGATCGATATGATCTGAGAGAGCACCGTACCCAGTGCGATTCCTTCTATTTGCATTCCGAACCCAAAAACAAACAGTACGCTCAGGACAATATTCAGCACATTGTTAAAGATAGCGATGAACATGGGGATCCTTGCGTTTTGCATGCCAATGAACCATCCTTTAAAAGCGTACATCCCCAGCACTGCCGGTGCACCCCATATCACAATACGAAAATAGCTCTCCACATGATGAACCGATTCGGGACCTGACTGGATGAGGGCGAATGCAAATTCACCGATGGGGTATTGCAGCAACACTATCAGCACACCAATTCCCAACCCAATCACGAGTGAACGAATAAACACGTTCATCGCTTCCGGCATATCCCTGGCTCCATAAGCCTGAGCAGCAAAACCACTCGAGCTCATACGGAGAAAACCGAAGTTCCAGTAGATCATATTGAAGATATTGGCTCCCAGAGCGATCGCACCAATAAAAACAGCCGATCCCAGGCGGCCCGCAACAGCCATATCAATCATACCCAATAAAGGGACTGTGATATTGGTGATAATGTTAGGGATAGCTAATCTGAAGATTTTTCTGTCCATTCGCGCAAAAATAGTCCAAAAAGAGGAGATGATCCGAATTTAAAGGATTTTTCACTTAAAAATATAGAATTGCACCCTGAGAAAAAGAAATGATGCATATTTTCCAAATGGATTAGAGAAGGATAATCCATTTTTTTGTAACTTTGTCACATCTCCTTAACAAATTAAAATCGTGTGTCGGTATTCATTACTGAACAATTTTAAAGCTGTTCACAAAGAAGACTTCGAAACTCAAAAAAAACATCATTTAGGATATACCACATGGACAAAATTCAGGAACTCACCTCAAAGCTTTACTCCGAGGGAGTAGAAAAAGGCAAGGAGGAAGCCGAAAGAGTTATTGCAGAAGCCAAAGCCAGAGAGCAACAAATATTAAATGAGGCAGAGGCCAAAGCCAACGAAATCATCGCTACTGCCCAAAAGCAGCAGGCAGAATTAAAACGCCATACCGAAGCAGAGTTGAAGCTCTACGCGGCTCAATCTGCCGAAGCACTGAAAACGGAAATCATCAATCTGGTGACTGACAAGCTGGCCACATTGAATGTGAAGGCGGCGATGGAAGAGAAGTCGTTTATGCAGAAAATAATCGTTGAGCTGGTACGGGACTGGTCGAAGAACGAAAAGTTATCCATAGGCGTTCAGAACCCTAAAGAACTGGAGTCTTACATTGCTTCCAACGTAAAGAACCTGCTTGATAAAGAATTGAAAATAGAATCTGTGAACGGTATAAAAACCGGATTCACTCTTTCACCCGAAGATGGGTCTTATAAAGTACGATTCGGCGAGGATGAGTTCATCGCTTACTTTAAGGAATTTTTACGCCCTCAGATACAGAAACTACTCTTTTAAAAACGGAGATTGAGTAATCTCTTTTATCAGCCTTATTCTGCGTATGCTTTTCAAAAATCAATATTACTATTTTATCTCCGGACTGCCCGATTTTACTTTCGACAGCATGAAGCTTCCCCTCACCGTCGATGAGTTCAAGGTGATGCTCGATGAAGAGCTGAAACCGGAAGACAGGAAGCTTTTAAGCAATTATTTTCTCCGGTACGACAATGATAATCTCTTCAACCTGCTGAAAGACAGGGATGCAGCATTGAACAGTACAGGTAACCTTTCCCTTGAGGAGATGCAGGATGCCATAGAGAAGGTAAAAGAGGGTGACACCATTGAAAACAAACAGATTCCCCCTTATTACGAAGCCTCTATCAAAGCGTGGCTGAACGACGAGGTACAGGATGAAAGCAGAACACTCGAGGACCTGATCTCCTCTTTTTATATGGACTATGGGCTGGAAGCAAAAAACAGTCTGATAGCGGGATGGTTCGAGCTTAATCTGAATATCGGGAATATCCTTTCGGCCATTTATGCCCGTAAATATGAAATGGATGTCACTAAAGTTATCGTCGGCAACAACAAACTGGCGATGATCATCCGGGAAAATGCCAATGCACGCGATTTCGGCATCACGCTCGAACTGGACTATTTCGATGCCATACAACGCCTGTCGGAAGAGAGCGATATCTACGAACGGGAGCGCAAGCTCGACAAGTTTCGCTGGGACTGGCTGGAACAAAATACAACATTGGACTATTTCAACATAGAATATATCTTCGCCTATCTCTGTAAACTACAGATACTGGAACGTTGGGTGAGTCTGAACGCTGAAGAGGGCGAACGTGTTTTTCGCGAACTGATCTCCGGACTAAAGAACGAGATTGAGATGCCGGACGAACTCTAACATAGATAAAACAAAAATCATATATGTTAACAAAAGGAATTGTAAGAGGAATCATATCCAACCTTGTCATAGTAGAAGTGGATGGGCCCGTTGCCCAGAATGAGATAGCCTATATCAACCTGGAAGGCGTCAGACTGATGTCGGAGGTGATCAAGGTTGTCGGAAAAAATGTCTATGTACAGGTTTTTGAGAGTACACGGGGACTGAAGGTAGATGCAGAGGTGGAGTTTCAGGGTCATATGCTTGAGGTTGTGCTCGGGCCGGGACTGCTGGAACGAAATCTCGACGGACTGGAAAACGACCTCGACAAGATGGAAGGTGTCTTCCTCAAAAGGGGTGAATATACCTTTCCACTCGACGAGGAAAAACTGTGGCGTTTTAAGCCGATAGCCGGCCCCGGTGACACAGTGACGGGCGGATCATGGCTGGGAGAGGTAGACGAGAACTTTCAACCCCACAAGATCATGCTGCCTTTTGTTATGAAAGAGGAATACAGGCTGAAAAGCATCGTGGAAGAGGGTGCGTACAACATATACAAGACGATAGCTGTTGTGGAAGATCAAAACGGGAAAGAGACTGAGATTAATATGATTCAGCGCTGGCCCGTGAAAATGCCGCTTACCACATACAAAGAGAAGCCCCGACCCTACAAACTGCTCGAAACGGGTGTCCGTTCAATAGATACACTTAACCCGATAGTGGAAGGGGGCACAGGATTTATCCCGGGTGCTTTCGGTACAGGGAAGACAGTACTGCAGCATGCCATCTCCAAACAGGCTGAAGCTGATATTGTGATTATTGCCGCATGCGGTGAACGTGCCAACGAGGTGGTGGAGATCTTCACTGAGTTCCCCGAGCTGATCGACCCGCATACCGGGCGTAAGCTGATGGAACGTACGATTATTGTGGCAAACACCTCCAACATGCCGGTGGCTGCACGCGAGGCATCGGTTTATACAGCTATGTCTATTGGTGAGTATTACCGCTCCATGGGATTGAAAGTACTCCTTATGGCCGACTCCACATCACGATGGGCCCAGGCTTTGCGTGAGATGAGTAACCGTCTGGAAGAGCTCCCCGGTCCCGATGCCTTCCCTATGGACCTCTCAGCCATCATCTCTAACTTCTACGGTCGTGCAGGACATGTTATACTGAACAACGGTGAAGAAGGATCCATCACCTTCATTGGTACCGTATCACCTGCCGGTGGTAACCTGAAAGAGCCGGTGACAGAGAACACCAAGAAGGTAGCCCGCTGTTTTTATGCGCTGGAGCAGGACCGCGCCGACAAGAAACGTTATCCGGCCATCAACCCCATCGAGTCCTATTCCAAGTACATTGAATATCCCGAATTTGAGGAGGAGATCTCGAAACAGATCTCTGATGACTGGACAGAGAAGGTGAATGAAGCCAAGACGCGTCTGTTGCGCGGAAAAGAGATTTCAGAACAGATCAATATCCTGGGTGACGACGGTGTTCCGGTGGAGTATCACATCACCTACTGGAAATCTGAGCTGATCGATTTCATCGTTCTGCAGCAGGATGCTTTTGATGAGATAGATTCTGTAACTCCTATGGAACGCCAGAAACATATTCTGGATATGGTGACGGAGGTTTGTCGTACCGAATTTGAGTTTGATAATTTTAACAAGGTGGCAGACTATTTCAAAGAGCTGATCAATATAGGTAGGCAGATGAATTATGCGGAGTTCAAATCAGAGAAGTTTAATGATTATTACAGGCAGTTGCAGGAACTGGTATCACAAAAGAGCATAAACTGATGTGATTCAAAAATTATATCTTCCACTAAAAAGAAAATTAATGAATCATCAAATCGTATAACAATGGCAAAAGCATTTCAGAAAATATATACAAAAATAACCCAGATCACCAAAGCCACCTGTTCGGTGAAAGCGACCAACATTGGTTACGATGAGCTGGCTACGGTAAACGGCAGACTGGCGCAGGTGGTGAAAATCATTGGTGATGAGGTGACGATGCAGATCTTCCAGGGTACCGAAGGTATCCCCACCAACGCTGAGGTGATCTTTATGGGTAAATCGCCCTCACTCAAGGTGGGTGAACAGCTGGCGGGACGTTTTTTTAACGCCTACGGTGACCCCATCGATGGCGGACCTGTACCCGAGGGAGAAGAACGACCTATCGGTGGCCCCTCTGTGAACCCGGTAAGAAGGAAGCAACCCTCCGAGCTGATCGCTACAGGCATCGCCGGTATCGACCTGAACAATACGCTGGTGTCGGGACAAAAGATCCCCTTCTTTGCCGATCCCGATCAGCCCTTCAACCAGGTGATGGCGACCGTGGCACTGCGTGCCAAGGCTGACAAGATCATCCTGGGCGGAATGGGTATGACCAACGACGATTATCTCTTTTTCAAGAACGTCTTCAGCAACGCCGGGGCACTTGATCGCATCATCTCCTTCATGAACACGACCGAAGACCCGGCAGTGGAACGTCTGCTTGTGCCCGATATGGCGCTGACAGCGGCAGAATACTTTGCTGTAGAGAAAAATGAGAAGGTGCTGGTACTGCTCACCGACATGTCATCCTACGCCGACGCTTTGTCTATTGTTTCAAACCGCATGGATCAGATCCCCTCGAAGGATTCCATGCCGGGATCACTCTATTCAGACCTGGCGAAGATATACGAGAAAGCAGCACAGTTCCCAACAGGTGGCTCTATCACCATCGTGGCCGTGACAACGCTCTCGGGGGGTGACATCACCCATGCTGTACCCGATAACACGGGATATATCACTGAGGGACAGCTCTTTCTTCGTCGCGACAGCGATGTGGGTAAGGTGATCGTTGATCCTTTCCGTTCGCTCTCACGACTCAAACAGCTGGTGCAGGGTACGAAGACACGCGAGGATCATCCACAGGTGATGAATGCAGCTGTACGTCTCTACGCCGATGCGGCCAACGCGAAAACAAAACAGGAGAACGGCTTCGATCTGACCGACTATGATCTGCGGACACTCTCCTTTGCAAGGGATTACGCTGAATATATCCTTGCCATCGACGTGAACCTTGACACGGTAGAGATGCTCGATAAAACATGGAAATTTCTCTCCGACCACTTCAAACCGTCGGAAGTAAACATGAAAAAAGAATTAGTGGATAAGTACTGGCAATAATGGCGATCAAATTTCAATATAACAAAACTTCACGCCAGCAGCTGGAAAAACAGCTGAACGTACGTATACGGGCGCTCCCAACGTTGCAGAACAAGGAGACGGCACTGCGTGTGGAGGTAAAAAAAGCCAAGAAAGAGATTGAACTGCTGGAGCAGGAGCTTGAAAAGAGAATTCAGTCTTACGACAAGATGGTGAGTATGTGGACGGAGTTCGACCCTACCCTGCTGCGGGTGAAAGATGTACATCTGTCGAAGAAAAAGATTGCAGGTGTCGCCCTCCCCATATTGGAAAAGGTCGATTTCGAATTGAAACCATTCAGCCTCTTCACCCGTCCCAAATGGTTTCTCGATGGTGTGAATACACTGGAGGGACTGGCTGAGATCGGCATCCGTCGCGATTTCAACGCTATCAAGCTGAAACGACTGGAATATGCGAGAAAGAAAACCACACAGAAGGTGAACCTGTTCGAAAAAGTACAGATACCCGGCTATCAGGATGCGATCCTGAAGATCAAGCGCTATCTGGAAGATGAGGAGAACCTCTCCAAATCGTCTCAGAAGATTATGCGTGCTCACCAGGAGAAACGAAAAGAAGAGGAGGGAAGCATATGGTAGCAAGAATGAAGAAATTCACATTTCTGGTCTTCCATAAAGAGTATGATCAGTTTCTTCACGATCTGCGCGAGCTGGGGATGATTCACGTGGTTGTGAAAGAGAACACGACCCTGAATGAAGATGAACTGCATCAGTTTATCTCCGAAGCGAAGCTGTTGAACGAAGCAAAGAAAACGCTGGAGAAGGTGAGCGATAAAAAGTCGCCCCTGCCCCTCAACGAGCCAAAGATAGAACGGGGAATGCAAATTCCGGCGGTGATTGAACAGATTGAGGATGAAAGATCACTCCTGGCCCAGCAGTTACAGGTGAGCATCAAAGAGGGTGACGCACTGCGTCCCTGGGGTAATTTCGACCCGGAAAACATCCAGAGGCTGGAGCATGAAGGGTATCATTTCAATTTATTAATCACCCCCGACAGATTCTATAATCCTGAGTGGGAGACCTTGTATAACGCCGTCGTCATCACCAGAGAGGGGTCAAAGACCTATTTTGTCACCTACTCAAAAAATGCCAATCTGGCCGATGAGCTGAATCTTGAGGAGATGAAGAGACCCGAGATCTCCTTAGAGGAGCTGGAGAAGCTGATCGCTGCGTTACGTGTGAAGATAGTGGAGCAGGATCAGGCATTGAAACAGCTCACTGCGGATATGCCCTCCCTGGAAGCAGCGTTGAAGGAGCTGAACACAAAAATCATATTCACCAGAGTAGCACATAGTGCCACACCTATGGCGGAAGAGAAGCTGAAGCTCCTGCAGGGGTGGGCTCCCGTGGATAATGAGAAGGAGATAGCCGCCTATCTGGCATCTAAGAATGCCTACTTCGAGATGGCTGAGCCGCAACCGGAAGATGATGTACCCATCAAGTTCGCGAACAACAGGTTCACACGTCTCTTTGAACCCATCGCTGAGTTATATATGCTACCCAAATACAACGAGATCGATCTGACACCCTATTTCGCACCTTTCTTTATGATCTTCTTCGGGTTAGCACTCGGAGACATAGGCTATGGCGTCTTTCTGTTTGTTGGAGCAACGCTGGCATCGATCTTTATGAAAGAGAAGCTGGGAAAGACCATGCGCGGTATGCTCAGGCTTGTACAGATCCTGGGGGCTTCCGCCACTGTGTGCGGTCTGCTCACCGGCGGATTTTTCGGATTCAACATTTACGACCTGAATATTCCCTTTTTCCGGGATATGAAAGAACAGGTCTATTTAGACAACCAGCAAATGTTCGCTCTCTCGCTCATACTAGGTGTGATCCAGATCATGTTTGGCATGTTCCTGAAGGTCTTCAACCGTATCAGGCAGTTCGGATTTATCCATGCTCTCTCTACCATCGGATGGGTGGTGGTGTTACTGAGTGTGATCGTGGCTTATCTCTTCCCTACCGTTCTGGCTATGGGAGGTGTAATACATATGGTTGTCATTGCCCTCTCAGCTATACTGATCTACTTCTTTAACTCCCCGGGGAAGAACCCGCTCCTCAACCTGGGACTGGGGTTGTATGACACCTACAATATGGCTACAGGGTTGCTGGGCGATGTGTTGTCGTATGTACGACTCTTTGCCCTGGGACTGTCGGGAGGTATCCTTGCGAGTGTCTTCAACAGCCTGGCACTGGGGTTAAAACCGGACAATGTGATTGCCGGATCGATCGTGTTTCTCATCATCTTCCTCTTCGGACATGCAATGAATATATTCATGACTGTGCTGGGCGCCATTGTACACCCTATGCGCCTTACCTTTGTGGAGTTTTATAAAAATGCTGAGTTCGCCGGTGGAGGGAAAAAATACAATCCATTTAAGAGATAACGGTGGTTACGCGCTACAAAGAACAAAAAGAGAGCGGTTGAACAGAAAAAGAGAATTCAATTCTTTGAAAGATATCAAATATAAAATAAATAACAATTAACAACATGGACATCAATTTATTAATCGCCTATATAGGCATTGGACTAATGATCGCACTTTCAGGTATCGGCAGCGCCTACGGAGTTTCTATTGCCGGAAATGCATCTATCGGAGCATTAAAGAAAGACAGCACTAAATTTGGTAATTTCCTTGTATTGACGGCTCTTCCGGGAACACAGGGGTTATACGGTTTTGCCGGTTACTTTATGTTTCAGAGTATTTTTTCCATTCTGACACCCGAGATCACCTCCATTCAGGCCGCAGCTGTCTTTGCCGGCGGCATGGCTATGGGATTGGTAGGGTTGTTCTCATCCATCCGTCAGGGACAGGTCTGCGCCAACGGTATCGCCTCCATCGGTCAGGGACATGACGTATTTGGCAATACACTTATCCTGGCAGTCTTCCCGGAGTTGTATGCTATTGTAGCATTGGCAGGTGTGTTCCTTATTGGTTCTGCCGTAGTCTGACAGAGACAGCGCAGTAGCAAAAAAAAGACGGTTTTTTTGAACAGTCTTTTTTTTGTATATCATCAGAAAGATTAAGCATCATCCCCCGATATCGATCTTGATGCGGTCAATACCAATATCCCTCATCGATGCCGGATCCTCCACCGGTTCTATATGCGTGGAAACGGTCACCGGCTCATCGAACAGCTGTATGATGGATTCTTCAATATCATCGGCACAATCATGCCCTTTTTTCACTGTCCACTCTCCCGGAATGAGCAGGTGCAGGGAGATAAATTTTCGTTGTCCTGCAATCCGGGTCAATAGAGAATGATACTCAATATGCTGCTCTTTTATTGAATCGAGGTAGGTGGTAATTTTCTGAAGATCCTCTTCAGGGATGGTGGCATCCATCAAACCGCTTGCAGAACGACTGATCAGCTTATATCCGGTGTAAATAATATTCAATGCAACAAGTATGGCAATAATAGGGTCAATGATCAGCCAACCGGTAATCATCACCATCACAATACCGGCGATCACACCCACCGTTGTATAGACATCGGTCATCAGATGCCTGCCATCAGCCTCGAGCAGGATTGATTTATTCTTTTTCCCCTGATGAATAAGTGTCATACCCACTGCAAGATTCACCAGTGAGGCCAGCAGTGAAAAGAAGAGGCCGGTGTTCACATTCTCAAGGGGTGCAGGATTCATGATGCGTGGGATTGCAGCCCAGATGATCGTGAACGCCGCCACAAGAATGAGAGCACCTTCAATTGCACTGGAGAAATATTCCGCTTTGCCATGTCCGAATCGATGCCCCTCATCGGCGGGCTTTTGCGATATGGTGAGCATCACAAGGGCAAATACCGCCGCGAACAGATTCACAAACGATTCCAATGCATCCGACAGGAGTCCCATGGAACCGGTGATATAATAAGCGTAAGATTTCAACAGAATCGTCACTATTGCAGCAGCAATAGAGAGGTACATGAATTGTTTGAGCGATTTCTGTTTCATAGCACAAAAATAGTCATTTTCTACGACCCTCCGCCCATTCTCCGGTGTAAATTTTATTGCTGCTGCAGGACGCTACTCTTTACTTGTCAATCACCCATTGGTGAGATGGTAGGTGCCTGAACCAATCTCTATCTCGATACCTGCATCCGTTTCATTGATCTGTCGAACCCCTTCAACCGCAGGTTTGATTATATTCAATTCTTTGGGTAATTTCACGATAGCCGATGTGTTGGGAGGTATTGTTATATCCCAGCTGAAAGCATTATCAACGATCTTCCACTCACTTTTGATCTCGCCATAGACCGAGGCATAGGATGCTTTCACATGCGAAAGCCCTTCGGGAAATTTTGGCTCCATCAGCAATTTCTTGTACGCCACACTTCCGGGATAATTCCTGATCCCTGCCAGATCTTCGTAATACCAGATGATCGGATCACCCAGCAGCATCACATGATTGGCTGAGTTCATCGCCGGATCGGCAGTGTCACCGTTCCATAGCTCCCAGATGGTGGTGGCACCTTTCTCAATCATATATCCCCAGCTGGGGTAGGTGGTGTTGGTCGCAATTTTATATGCAAGATCCACATTCCCATGTTGTGTAAGCCCACGCATCAACTGCTGAATACCCAGGACTCCCGTACTTACATGCCCTCCAAAATCCACCTCTGTTTTTTGAACAATATTCTCAAACAGTTTCTCTTCACTCCCCACGGGTACGAGACCCAGCTGTAGCGAAAGGATATTGGCCGTAACCGTGTTGTTGTCGTATTTGGCGGAGTCAGCATTGAAATATTTTGTATTGTAGGCCTCTTTGATTTTTGCAGCAAGTTCGGTAAACCCGGGGATATCAGACTGATTTCCCGTAATCCCTGCAAATTCAACCATCAGGTTCAGCAAACTGTAGTACATGGTGGTACTTAATACTCCTCCTGCCGTCTTCCGTGCCGGATCCTGCGAGTGAATCAGGTCCTGTCTTTCGGGAGGCATACACCAGTCACCATAGGCATCTTTTGTCAGTATATAATCCTGCATGGAGACCTGCTGAATGCGCTCCAGGTATCGTTTCATTGATGGATAATGCTTTTGGATCGGAGCTGTGTCACCGTACTGATAACTGAGCATCTTTATCGCGTAAAAATAGGCTGCAGGCCATGTCACATCATCGTGCCAGATTGTCCAGTAACGGGGAGAAACCACGGAGATACTTCCTTCCGGGCTTTGTGAGTCCTCAATATCCTGCACCCACTTGCTGTAAAGCAGTGCATTATCGAAGATGAACGCTTCCCCGAAGCATCCCGTGGCACGATCACCCAGCCATCCCTGCCGTTCATCGCGCTGCGGACAATCGGTTGGCATCCCGCGATAGTTCCCGCGGATACCCCAGTAGGCATTTTTAAAAGTCTGATTGATAATCTCGCTGGAGGTCTCGAATTCCCCTGTTGTTTCCATCCTGTCGTAGATCACCCTACCGGTGAAGGTCGACAGATCAGGCTGTTCATCCACTCCCGAAATTTCCACGAAACGAAATCCGTGGTATACAAAAGAGGGTTCCCAGCTGAATGGTCCATCTTCTGCAGGAGTATAAGCATCCGTCACTTTGGCTCCGCGAATATTGGCCAGATAGAGGGTGCTGTCGGTATTAAGCAACTCTGCAAACCGGAATGTGACGGGCTGATCTTTCTTTCCTTTCAGGTCGTTGATTCTCAACCATCCCACCATGTTCTGCCCCATATCGAGGATCAGCTTCCCCTCTTCAAGCGGGGTAATATGAATAGGTTTAATCTCTTCCATCACCCGCATGTTGGGGTTGGGCTGTGCAGTAAGCTCACCTGCCGGAGCATCCATGATATCAGCCTCAACCCAGTTACTCTCATCGAAATCTGTGGCATTCCATTGATCCATTACCAGACGGGCATCATATTCTTCTCCATCGAATTCATTGTTAGCGATAATCGGACCTTTGGAGGTCACCCTCCAGGAGTTGTCGCTCACGATCATATCGGTTGATCCGTCACTGTATTCAATCTCGAGCTGCGCCAACAGGCGTGGCAAACCAAACATCTGGGTATCTCCTCCCCGCATACCGAAAAAACGGCCGTTGCCCAATTTCACACCCAGCAGGTTCTCTTTTTTCTGAAGAAGGGAAGTCACATTATACACATTGTAATAGACCCGTTCGGGGTACCAGGAAACCATGGGAGCGAAAACATCTTCCGACACCCGTTTTCCATTCAAATAGGCTTCGTATGATCCGAGTCCTGAGATATAGAGCATGGCACGTTTAATTCCTTTTTTTGCTGTGAACGGTTTTCTCAGATAACGGGCTGCGAGCCGGGTGTTTTCCTTGGCTGTTTCACCCGGATTGGAGAGTGCATCCTCACCGATCCATTCTGCCTGCCATTCAGATGTGTTCAGCAAGGCCATACTCCAGTGATGGATATCACTCCATGCTGTTTCACCATGATTGCAGTTCACTTTCACACGCCAGTAGTATGCGCCTCTCGACAGAAGATCACCTCCCTCGTAAGGGATCAGTACTGACAGATCGCTCTCAACAACTCCCGAATCCCAAACCAGATTACGTCCTTCTTTCAAATCATCCTCCGTTTGGGCAACCTGTATCTGATAGGATTGCTGCACCAGATCGGGTGTTCCGGAAGTGATCTGCCACGAGAAACGGGGGTTTGCCGTAGCAACTCCTTCCGGGTTCTCCTGCATCTCAACCTTCAGAGCGGTGACTGCAGTTTTATTTTTCTGACATCCGGCCAGTAGCAGGGCCAGTAATAACAGTACTAAATAGAGAATCTGTTTCATTGTAATGGTTTTTTATTTCTAAACGTTTTCTAATTGGTAAATCTGTATTTTCCCGCAGCGACTTCAAAAAGGATATATCCCTCTTTTACTGCAACCTGTGTGGCATGACCACTTTTTTCTATAACGGTTCTGCCCTCTTCATCCGGGAAATAAACTGTCGCACTGCAGTTGGGCGGAACGGTAACGTTCAATTCCGTTTTCCCGTTTTCTCGTTTCCATTGGGATCGTATCATACCTGCAGGTGAATCAAAATCGGCCTTCGCCCATGATATCTGAGATTCAGTAAGTTTAGGTATCCGAATATCAAAGGATCTGAATCCAGGGGAACTATTTCTAATCCCTGCCACACCATCAATATACCAAGCGCCGGGATAAAGAAAAGAGCTGTGCAAAAGGGAATGACCGGGCAGATCTTTTTCCCACATCTCCCAGATGGTGGTTGCACCGTTTTCACGCATGAATCCCCAACTTGGATAGGTTGTTTGCGATGTCATGGAGTAGATCAGGTCGTCCCGACCCTCCTCACGCAGCACCTTAAAGAGCATTGTACCACCGGTAATCCCCACATCAATATGTCCGTTGTGGTTCACAAGGATCTCCTCTTCAACTCTTTTCATTACCGCCTCACGCAAACCGGCCGGCATAATATCTCCATAAAGAGCGGCAGAAAGACTCCGCATCGTCTTGTCGGAATAATTATGATCATTAGGGTGATAATATTTATCATGAATAGCCTTTTCTGACAGCGCAGCCTGATGTTCCCAACGCCCGGCTTCTTCTGTTTTGCCTATCACTCTGGCAATTTGGGCAGCGGTTTTCAGATTGTAAATCCAATAACAATTGTTGAAAAAGAGATTCTCTTCTGAATAGTTATTCATCCCCTGAGCGGTAGCTCCCGGCCAGAGCCAGTCGCCCAGAAAATCCCATCTGCCCCCATAGCGTTTGAGCATATTGTCTTCAACATGATTATCCAGAAAAGAGAGCCACCCCCTGATCATCCCGAAGTTCTCCTCCAATACTCTCCTGTCTCCCTGGTATTGGTAGATAAACCAGGGCAGGGTCACCACTATACCACCCCATGCAGGACCGCCGCCGCCATGATAGGTGGGTGCTGTCTGAGGCAAAATACCTCCGCCCAGGAGCCTGCCGCTCCCTTCATGCCTGCGTGCCCATTGGGGATCATTCATATTTCCCACCATGGGCTCTGTTCCCTGCACATCGCGCCAGTCCTCCAGCCACTTGGTGTAGAAGGCACCCAGTTTATAGTTGAGGAAACCTGTTTCAGCAGTGGCATGTGCATCACCACCGTATCCAAATCGTTCGCGTTGCGGACAATCAACTATGTAGCCCCCGAGCGAGAGATTCTCAAATGTCCGGTTCACTGTCTGATAAATCCAGTTTTGTAATGGGTCACCGCTTTCAAAACGGGTTGCATCCCGGTAGTTGGTCCGCACCATCCAACCTTTGATATCTTCTTTAAGTGGAGCCGACTTCGCACCTTTTATGGTGATCCATCTGCCGGAACTGTAGTTGAACCTGTTCCGGAAAGTTCCTTCCCCCGACGCTCCCACGACATATGCACTACGGATATTAAAGGTAATATCATTCTGTTCTCTTTCAGAAAACAGAAAGTGTATGGTATCACCCGGGTTGCCTTTCACGTGAATATTTGTCCATCCCGCAAAATTCACGCCCATATCCACACGCCAGGAGCCGTCAGCCCTCTCTTCGATGGCCACAGGATCTATTTCATCGAACAGCCGGTTAGTTTCCACACGTTGTGCCGACAGGGTAAGTGCAGGAGTGTAGAGGGTCGCATTATCCCAATTCGAATCGTCAAGCGTTGCATTGCTCCAGTTCTCTATGTTCTTATTGGCATCCCATATCTCACCGCCGTAATTCTGCATCTCCCATGTCCCCATCAGTCTGTTGGGACTGGGATGCGTTTTCCACGTTTCATCTGTTTCAATACGAAGGATCTTCATGCCACGCTTATCATACAGGTCCGCCTGTGCTGTTACCAGAGGAGTACGTGGTTTATCGGGTGTGATATGAGGTGCAAAAACCGACCAGGAGGTACCCAGCCACAATCCGATCACATTCTTTCCCGGCTTTAACTCCCCGGCGATATCATATGCGATATATCTGGCCCGTTTTGTGTGATCGGTAACAGCCGGGGAGAGCACGTCATCTCCGATCTTTTTACCATTCACATAGAGTTCGTGATATCCTACCGATGCTACGAACAGGGTTGCCTTTGAGGGTTTTTCATCCAGTAAAACCGTTTTACGGAGCCAAGGATCACTAATATTACAAAAATTTCTTGATGCTGCATAATCGTACAGCTGTGCACTGCCGATCCATCCGGCTCTCCATTCTTCCGGGGAAAACAGACCGGTGCTCCATTGCGCTGTTTCACTGTGAGCTGATTCTCTCCCATTTTCATCCTTCACTGTGACCTTCCAGTAATAGGTCCGGTCAGATGAAAGAGCATTCCCTTCATAGTTTATCAGTTGCATATTGTCCGATATCACCCACCCGGAGTCCCACATATCGCCACTGTTTCTTTTCAATCCCTTCAGCGTGCTGCTGACCAGAATACGATAAGCCGTTTGTTTCTGACCATACAGTTGGTCGTTGTTGGCTTTAAGTATCCAGCTGAAACGAGGATGGGTCTCATCCAATCCGGCAGGATTGGTCAGGTATTCACACAACAGGTTCACGGGTGTCACCGAAGCAGGTTTCTTTGCAAAAACAGCAAAGGCCGTTGATGCGATCAAAATCACCAGGATAATTTTTTTTCTCATTATTTCTATATTACAATTTCTCATTATTTGGATATTACAATTTTCATAATTCTTTTGTAAATGAATGATTGCCACTGCCCACCTCCTTATAGGTTGTCTCATGCGGCAGATACACTTTGACAGTACAATTAACCGGAACAGTCAGATGTAAGATAAATCGATCGTTCTCTCTTCTCCAGTCAACCGAGATCTTTCCGTAAAATGTATCGTAGGATGCCTCTACAAACGTTAAATCACCTACCGGTTTTGGGGCTATCACGAAGTTACGGTAACCGTTGTACTCCTCTGTCGTTATTCCTGCCAGCGATTTGTAAAACCACTCCTCTATCTGTCCCATCATAAAATGATTCCATGAGGCACCCGCTCTCGGGTCCCATAGCTCTGTGAGTGTGGTGGCTCCGAACTGTAACTGGAATCCGTACCCGGGCACTTCGTTATGATTATGCATTTTATACATCACTTCATTCAATCCGTTATCTGCCAAAGTTTGAAACAGATATTTGTTCCCCACATCTCCTGTTGAAAGACGAAATCCTCTTTCTTCAATCTCTTTTACCAGATGATCCAAAACCACCTGTTTATGCTGAGGCTCCACAATTCCCGCAAAGAGAGGCATGGCATTGGATGCCTGACTTCCGGTTCCGTATTGTCTGGTCTCTTCATCAAAAAATGTGCGATTAAAAGCCTCTCTCACCTGATCCCTGAGAGTGGAGTAATAGGCAATATCATCTACCTTGTTGGTCATTTCTGCAGCTTGTACCAGATAATCGATTACCATGTAATAGTGTGTTGATGCAGATAATGGTACGGGTGTATTTTGTGAAGGTCCATAAGGATGATCTTTCCTGTAATCACACCAGTCACCCAGCCCATGGGAAACAATATGATTTTTTGCTGTTGTAGAAAGATAATCGACATATTTCTTCATGACGTTGTAATACGCAACAATCAGCGATTCATCCCCGTAAAATTGATAATAGATAAAAGGCAAAATGACAGAAGCGCTACCCCATTCGGGAGAATCCCTGAATCCGCCATCAAATATCACATACTCCGGGGCTATATCAGGTACCAATCCGTTGGGTAACTGAGCATCACTGATATCGCGCATGATCTTCGGTACAAACGTGGATAAATCGAAATTGTAGAACAGCCCGGGACCATTCAGATGAACCTGTTCCAGCCAGGCCAGCTTTTCGCGGTGGGGACAATCGGTAAAGACCGCATGCATATTGCTTTTGACCGCATTGACAATAATCCTGTGGGCTTCATTGAATATATCGTTCGAACAGCGAAAATAACCTGTCTTAGGTGAGGAATTATAGACAAAACAGGATTGTATCTCCTTTAAAAGAGGCAGATTACGCCGATCATTCACATCCCCGGGTTTGGCACCGTCAACCTGAATAAATTTGTATCCGTAATAGGAAAAACGCGGATGCCATATCTCTTCCTGACCACCCTTCAGTGTGTATTCAAAATAATAGGGTGCACCTGATTGAGACTGATTGGCTGATCCATCTTCATGTATGTTTTCACTCAGTGTTAACCTTATTTTATCTCCTTTTTGCCCGGCAACACGAATCAGTGGAAAACCTGATAGATTTTGTCCCATATCAAAGACATACGAATCCCCTACTCTTTTAACCGATTGTGCAGTGAAGGTCTCCATTATTTTGACCGAGGCGGTAGTCTGTGGTCTGAGTGTGCCGTTCGGAGCACTCTGTATAACCACCGGAGTCCATGCTGAATCGTTGAACCCAAATGAATCCCATCCCTCTTGTTCCAGCCTGGCATCGTAATCCTCGCCACCATACATATCGTTAAACACAAGAGGGCTGGGAGCGTATTTCCAGCTTTCGTCCGATACGATAACTTCCTTTGATCCGTCACTGTAGGTGATATGCAGCCTGAAGAACAAGGTGGGAGGACCGAAGCTCACCTGCATCTTTACGTAACGACCTCCTTGCTCATTAAAGAATCCATTTCCCAAAAGCACCCCAATCGCGTTACTCCGCTTCAGGTTTTCAGTCACATTGTATGCATTGTAATAGATTGTCTTGTCATAATCACTCCACATCGGATCAAATTGAGTGTCACCAACCCTGTTTCCATTTAACGTCAGCTCATAATGACCCAATCCGCTGATGTAAATGACCGCATCTGCCACCTCTTTATCGGCAGTAAAATCTTTTCGCAGGTAGATACTCCTTTTGGAGAGAGGGTGACTCTGACGCCATTTTCCAGCTGCCTCGGATGTGGGCGGCAGGCCATGATACCTCCTCCCTTCGGGAATATCTGCTTCTTTCTTATCGATCGCACCAATCCATCCGGCACTTAATTCCAAAGCAGACGGTGCAATCCGGAAGGTACTCATATCGCTCCATTCGGAGTGCTTATTCTTTTCATCCCAGACCCTCACTCTCCATTGATGCTCTTTTACCGGTTGTAGCCTCTTTCCTTCGTACCGGACAAATTGATTATTCCCCGAAAGCACTTTCCCTGTGTCCCATATCTTTCTCTTTTTTCCGTCATCAACAGCATATATCTCTATCTCATAAGCTGTTTGCCGGATGTTGACCACATCAGATTGCATTTGCCAACCGAAGCGGGGATTCTCGGTGGCGACCAGCAACGGATTTTCACGGTACTCACAGGTGCTCTTCGTGATAAGAAGCGCTTTGGACCAAATTCCGCCATAAAGGCCGTTGTTACAACACAATAACAGTAACAGGATGATTGAGATTCCGGCGCTCTTAACATGGAATGACCTGGAAAAAAATTCAGATATAGACATATCGCTGGATAGATGGTTAATAATAATACAAATAAACAAAAATAAAACATATATTTATTTTAAGAACTATACATTTGATATAAAAACGAAGAGATTTGACATTTGACATTTGAAATCCACGATACAAGCGCTGGAAACCGTGAAACATCCCCTGTCCCGACCAGCGTCCGAAAGCTGTCATTAACACTCATTAACTCATATGAAATCAGCATCCTATAATTCATCTAACGGGGATATTGCTTTTTTCATTATCTTTGTGTCTCAATAATAAACGTTGCAAAATAACTATGTTTGAAAATTTAAGTGACAGACTGGAAAGGTCGTTTAAGATACTGAAGGGTCAGGGCAGGATAACCGAAATAAATGTAGCCGAAACGCTTAAGGAGGTGCGCCGTGCATTGCTC
>JAENWZ010000284.1 GCA_016649795.1 Proteiniphilum sp.
ATTTTGGTATATGCAATCCGACATATTTATTTCACACATCATTTGATTGGGCAAATATACTCAATTCGGGCAAATTAAAGAATTTTTTCTTTAATTATTTTCTAATAATACATTCCTTCCCGTTGAAGGAGACGAATCAGCAGGAATAGATGCTTGTTAGTGAAATATTTTGTACTTTTGTAGGAATTTCTGTTTTCAACCACGGAAAGCGGTTCATAATAAGATGAAACAGGCATATAGAGTGCTGCTTTATACATGAAGAGTATCTATGCAGGTTCCATATCCCAAAAGAAAGAATATATTAATCGTATGAAACGAGCAGTTGAATTATTATTCTTAGTGTAAATAATTTTCCGCGAGTTCCATACACCTTGACGTAAATAGTAGAAATATCGTATGAATAATTTAGAACTGAGTGAACAGGAGATCATACGCCGGCAAAGCCTTGACGAATTGAGAAAATTAGGTGTAGAACCCTATCCTGCGGCGCTGTATGACGTGAATGCCTATTCCTCTGATATAAAAAGTGAGTTCAAAGACGAAACTGAACGGCGTCCGGTGAGCATTGCGGGGCGTATCATGAGTCGCCGCATCATGGGAAAAGCATCTTTCATTGAACTGATGGATTCCAAAGGACGGATACAGGTCTATATCACCCGTGATGATATTTGCCCCGGTGAAAACAAGGATATCTATAACACAATATTTAAGAAACTGACCGATATTGGTGATTTCGTAGGCATTACAGGATTCGTTTTTCGGACACAGACAGGAGAGATCTCGGTGCATGCCGAAACGCTTACCATACTGTCGAAGTCGCTGAAACCACTGCCGGTTGTGAAGGTGAAAGACGGCGTGGCATATGACAAATTCACCGATCCCGAATTACGTTATCGCCAGCGCTATGTTGACCTGCTGGTGAATGAGGGCGTAAAGGATATTTTCGTGAAACGTACCCGTATCTTCGATGCCATGCGCGAGTTCTTCAATCAGCGGGGTTACCTGGAAGTAGATACGCCCGTGTTGCAAAATATTCCCGGTGGTGCCGCTGCACGTCCGTTCACCACGCATATGAACGCGCTCGACATCGACCTCTATCTCAGGATTGCCAATGAGCTCTACCTGAAACGACTGATCGTCAGCGGATTTGAAGGGGTATACGAATTCTCCCGCAATTTCCGGAATGAGGGTATGGACCGTACACATAATCCCGAGTTCACGGTAATGGAGATTTATGTTGCCTACAAGGATTACAGGTGGATGATGGAGTTCACCGAACAGATGCTGGAACATGTTATACTGAAAGTGCTCGGTACAACCAAAGTAACAGTCGGAGAGACGGAACTCGATTTCAAGGCGCCTTACAGACGTGTCACCATGATCGATGCCATCAGAGAGCACACAGGCATCGACATCAGCGGTATGGATGAGAACCAGCTGCGTGATGTATGTAAAAAACTGGGTGTGGAACAGGATGAGACGATGGGCAAAGGAAAACTCATCGATGAAATATTCGGAGAAAAAGCTGAGGGTAGATATATTCAACCCACCTTCATCATCGATTACCCGATTGAGATGTCACCTCTTTGTAAACGTCACCGCGACAACCCCGAGTTAACAGAACGGTTCGAGCTGATGGTCAACGGCAAAGAGCTGGCTAACGCCTATACAGAGCTGAATGACCCCATTGATCAGCGGGACCGGTTCGAAGAACAACTGCACCTGTCGGAGAAAGGGGATGACGAGGCGATGTTCATTGACCAGGATTTCCTGCGTGCACTGGAGTATGGCATGCCTCCCACATCGGGAATGGGAATCGGCATGGACAGGCTCACTATGATGCTTACCGGGCAGACAACCATACAAGAGGTGCTGCTCTTCCCCATGATGCGTCCCGAAAAAACGGCTATGAAAGACTCCACAGCCAGGTATATCGAAATAGGTGTCTCCGAAGAGTGGGTTGATCTACTCCAAAAAGGGGGCTATCTGCAGGTGAAGAGTATGACGGGGATGAACCCCAACAAGCTTCATCAGGAGATTTGCGGTCTTAACAAAAAGTTCAGGATGGGATTGAACAATCCCACCCCCGAAGAGGTTAAAACATGGGTAGAGAATGTATCTGAACTTTAACAGCCTTACAATCTGAAATAACTGACATAATGGATTCAATCGGCAAAATCTGCATCCTGGGAGGCGGCACATGGGGCACAGCACTGGCTAAAATGGTTTTGATGAACCAAAAGCACATGAACTGGTATATTCGCCGTGATGATCAGATTGAGGGCTTTTATAAACTGGGACATAATCCCAATTACCTGACAAATATAAAGTTCAATCTTGCGCAAATCACCTTCTACTCCAACATAGAGAAAGCGATCAAAGACTCTGACACGATCATCATCGCTATACCCTCCCCCTATGTGAAACAATATTTCCGACGCATGTGGAACAGTACGTTCCGCGGTAAATTCATGGTCTCCGCGTTAAAAGGGATCATCCCGAACGACAACATGGTGATGAGTGAGTTTCTTGCCTCCAATTTTAAAATTCCATTGGAGGATATAGGCGTACTCTCCGGACCATGCCATGCAGAAGAGGTGGCGCTTGAGAGGTTGTCTTTTCTGACGGTAGCCAGCAAAGATGAGTCGAAAGCGAAACTGCTCGCAGAGGCCATCAGTTCCAGAATTCTGAAAACACGCATCTCTAACGATGTGGTCGGTATTGAACTGGC
>JAENWZ010000365.1 GCA_016649795.1 Proteiniphilum sp.
GACTCCAACCCTCAACCGATAAGAGTAAATGGGTACTGTTGCCTGCCAACGCCCGCAGGAATTACCAAAAACTGCTGGAGAAGCAGCAGGAGCTGATGGAGAGATCGGAGAACTCTCCCTTTAACGGGATAACGGAAGGTGATGGCGAACGTGCAGTGATCGCCTTCGGCATTGCTTACAATTATGCCATGGAGGTGATTGAAACCTACAATCTGAATATCCCCGTACTGAAAATAACGCAATATCCACTACCAGAGAAAAAAATAAAAGCGTTCACCGAAAAATACAACGATATACTGATCGCCGAAGAGGGGTATCCAGTGCAGGAAGAACTCTTTAAAAGCTATTTCGGCAATGGTAAATTCCGCGGACGGCTCGACGGAGCGTTGCCGCGCACCGGTGAGCTGTCGCCCAACCTCCTGGCAAAGGCACTGCAGGTGGAAACAGACGATAAGAAAAACATTCCTCAGATAGTGGCGGCACGCCCACCTATGCTCTGCCAGGGATGCAGCCACCGCGACCTGTTCGATGTCATCAACCGCGTGATTACCGGTTACCCGCAACAGCATCTGTTCGGCGATATCGGCTGCTACACGCTGGGAGCACTGCCTCCCTACAGCAGCATCAGTACCTGCGTGGATATGGGCGCTTCAATCACCATGGCCAAGGGTGCAGCCGATGCAGGTATCCGTCCGGCTGTCTGCGTGATAGGTGACTCCACCTTCACCCACTCGGGGATGACGGGACTGCTGGATGCGGTGAACGACCGGTCGCCCCTCACTGTCATCATCTCCGACAACGGCACCACCGCCATGACAGGTGGTCAGGATTCCGCAGGGACAGACAGATTCTTCTATATCTGCAGAGGCCTGGGCGTGGAAGAAGCACATATCCGTCTTATCGTTCCGTTGAAAAAGAATCTGGATGAAAATGCCGTGATACTCAAAGAGGAGTTCGACTACGACGGTGTCTCCGTGATTATCGCACAACGCGAATGCGTGCAGAAACGAAAAGTGAAAAATGAAAAGTGCTTGCTGACCGCTTAATGCTTATAGCTGATAACTGATCACTGACAACTGATCGCTGAGAGTTGATAGCTGAAAGCTGACCGCTGAGAGCTGATAGCTGAGAGCTAAAATTTAAATTTATGCAAAGAAACCTTATCATAGCAGGCGTAGGCGGCCAGGGTATCCTCACCATCGCCTCAATTATCGACCTGGCAGCGATGAACCTCGGGCTGAACGTGAAGCAGGCGGAGGTGCACGGCATGAGCCAGCGCGGCGGAGCGGTGGAATCGCACCTGCGCATCTCCTCTCAGGAGATTTTTTCCGATCTAATCCCTCTCGGCAAAGCCGGTCTGATCCTCTCCATTGAGCCAATGGAGTCGCTGCGTTACCTGCCCTTCCTCTCGCCGGCAGGCGTGATTGTGACCGCTACCGGGCCATACAAGAATATTGCTGACTATCCCGATGAGACAGCGCTGATGACCGCCATCAGAAGCTCCGCGTCACATGTGCTGGTAGATGCGGGAGCACTCGCCGCGGAGGCAGGAAGTGCGAAAGTATATAACGTGGCGATGCTTGGCGCTGCATCTCCCTATCTGGGTATAGAGCAGAGCGAACTGGAAAAAGCGATAGGAATGTTTTTCTCGCTCAAAGGAGAAGAGATAGTCAACATGAACCTGAAAGCATTCAGGCTCGGAATAGATAACAGAACGAAATAAGATGATCTGGAACACCGAAAGAGAGTGTGCCGACAGGCAACAGATGCAGGAGCTGCAGAGCAGAGA
>JAENWZ010000209.1 GCA_016649795.1 Proteiniphilum sp.
ATTATCACCACGATGAGGTATTTCAGGCATGAGTATGTGGAGCATATCGGGGAAAAAAGGTGCCAGGCAGGCACGTGCGAATCACTCTTCATGGCGCTGTGCGAAAACAGCTGTCCTCTGCATATGAACATCCCCGGATATATTGAACTGATCAAGGAGGAGAGGTGGGAGGATGCTTTTGAGCTCACGCTGCGAGATAATCCGCTGCCCGGCACGATAGGCAGGATCTGCCACTTTCATTGCCAGATGCGCTGCCGGCGTGAGATGCTGGACCAGCCTGTTTCGCAGGGAGAGATCCATCGTTATCTGGCCGACACCATCTATCAGCTGGGGAAAGAGAATGAGATATACCGGAAGCTGATAAATGAAAAACTCTCATCCACCGGAAAACGAATAGCCATCGTAGGTGCCGGACCTGCCGGACTGACGGCCGCCTTTTACCTGGTGCGTCTGGGACATGAGGTGACCCTCTACGATGCCTTTCCCGAGGCAGGAGGTATTCTCCGTTACGGCATCCCGCAGTACCGTCTGCCTAAGGAGCTTCTACAGAAGGAGATAAAAGTGGTGGAGATGCTGGGTGTGCAGTTCAGGATGAACCGTCGATTGGGAGATAATCTATCGTTGACAGCGTTGAAGAGAGATTTTGACGCTGTTTACATGGCGATTGGAGCCTGGAAAGATGTAGGGTTGAATATCCCGGGGGAAGATGCGAAAGGTGTCTTCGCGGGAACTAAAATCTTAAAGGAGTTGGCAGAGGGCAAAACAGCCGGACTGGGTCAGCGTGTAGCGGTTATCGGTGCGGGAAACGTTGCCATCGACGTAGCACGCAGCATTTTGCGCCTGGGCAGGGAGGTGACGGTAGTTTACCGTCGTGAAAAGAAGGATATGCCTGCCAACGCAGTAGAGATATCAGAGTCGGAAGAGGAGAAAATTAACTTTCGTTTCCTCTCTGCTCCCGCCGAGATTATGACCGATGCTTCGGGGCAGGTGGAGGCACTACGCATAGAAAAAATGTCGCGGGGAGGCATTGACCGCAGCGGCCGGAGCAGACCGGTTGCCTCCGGAATATTTGAAGAGATCCCCTGTGATTCAGTGATTCTGGCTATCGGTGAGCGGGTCGATTCAAAGAGTCTGGCAGAGAGCCTTGCACTGGAAAAGGATGGCCGAATTGTTGCTGATACGTTCACATTCCGCACGTCAGACCCGCAGATCTATGCCGGAGGCGATGCTGTGAGTGGTCCCTCCACCGCTGCAGAGGCGATGGGGATGGCAAAGAGAGCCGCTGCCGCTATCGACAAGGCACTGATGAAGGAAGAGCGCTTCCATCTCCTGTCGCGGGATTTTAACTATGGAGATGAGGTGCCGCTGAGTCCGGAGCCAAGTCCGAAGAACATAGCCCGAAGACGCTCCGTGAGAGACAGGGTCAATAATTTCAATGAGATCTCATTCGGATTCACGGGTGAACAGGCCCGGGACGAAGTACAGAGATGTTTGAGATGTGATGTTAAATGTTAACCGAAAAGAATCTGTATACGATGGAAGTCAGGATAAATAATCAGCTTGTTGAGGTGGTTGAAGGAACAACCATCATGGAGGCCTGTCGTCTGGCCGGTATTCATGTCCCTTCGTTGTGCTATCTGAAGGATGTCTCACAGAATGCCTCCTGTGGTGTCTGCGTGGTGGAGGTGAAAGGGGCGAAGTCGCTGTTGCGCTCCTGTATCACCGGGGTGACTGATGGAATGGAGATATCGACCAACAGTCCACGAGCCATGGAAGCCCGGAAGCTCAACGTGGAGCTGTTGCTGGCCAACCACCCCCAGGATTGCCTCATCTGCGATCGGAACGGTAACTGTGAACTGCAGAAGCTGACCTTTACCCTGGGGATCAATGAGAAACGGTTCGTGCGTACCCGCAAAGAACATTATGAGAGGGATGAATCGTCACTCTCGCTGGTGCGTGACCCGGAAAAATGCATCCTCTGTGGGCGCTGTGTGGCCGTATGCAGTAACGTGCAGAATGTGAAAGCCATCGATTTCTCCGGACGGGGGCTGAAAACCAAGATCTCTACCTTTCTCGAAGCCGGACTGGGGCAGGTTGCCTGTACCAATTGCGGCCAGTGTGCTTTGGTGTGTCCCACGGGAGCGATCACGGAGAAGAGTTGCGTAGCTGAAGTCAGGGCATTGCTGCAACATCCGGAGAAGGTGGTGCTGGTGCAGACAGCTCCGGCTGTCCGCGTGGGGATAGGGGAGGCCATGGGAATGCCATTCGGCTCTCTTGTCACCGGGCAGATGGTTGCCGGCCTGAGGCGTCTCGGGTTCACGAAGGTTTTCGACACCAATTTTGCTGCAGACCTCACCATCGTGGAGGAAGGGAGCGAATTGCTCCGTCGCATACAAACAGGAGGTACGCTGCCGATGATCACCTCCTGCTCACCGGGATGGATCAAGTTCATCGAGCATTTTTATCCGGAACAGTTAGACCACCTCTCCACCTGCAAGTCTCCGCAGCAGATGTTCGGTGCGGTTGCCAAGACCTATTATGCCGAAAAAACGGGGATCGATCCGCGGGATATCGTTGTTGTCTCCATCATGCCCTGTACCGCCAAAAAGTATGAAGCACGCCGCCCCGAAATGGAGGGGGCTTATCTCTACTGGAAAGAGCGGTTGCACCTTACGGAGGAGGAGCGCTTTTATGATGTGGATTATTCTCTCACTACCCGGGAGCTGGCACGTATGTTCCGTGAAGCAGGGATCGGATTCGCACAGCTGCCGGAAGAGGAGTTCGACAACCCGCTGGGAGAATCGACCGGCGCAGCAGTTATATTCGGCAGTACCGGAGGGGTGATGGAGGCAGCTTTGAGAACTGCCTACGAGCTTTACACGGGGGAGAAGCTGGACAATGTCGATTTCAAATCGGTCCGGGGGCTGCAGGGAATAAAAGAGGCGGAGATCAATTTGAATGGAACGACCCTGAAGGTGGCAGTTGCCAACACACTGAAGAATGCCGGCCTCTTGCTCGATCAAATAAAAAACGGGGCATCTCCCTACACCTTTATTGAGATAATGACCTGCCCGGGCGGCTGCCTGGGTGGTGGTGGCCAGCCTATCCCCACCAATGCGGAGATACGCGAAAAGCGTGCTGCATCCATCTATCTTGAAGATGCGCATAAAGCGATCCGGAAATCACACGAAAACCCTGAAATTATAAGGATCTATGAGGATTTTCTCAAAGAACCGCTGGGCGAGAGGTCGCATCATCTGTTGCATACGCACTATCAGGAAAGAGAATATTAAGCCCGGGAAATGGTTATATTGGAAAAATTGAATAATGAAACGAGCATGTAAATAGTTACACCCGGGAACATGATTATTTGCGAGTTCCATACACCCTCTCATGGGGTGTTGCTGGGACGACATGCTGATAGTGTCGTGAATTACCCTGGAGGAAGTAGCCTATCTCATGCCCTATCTCTTTTAACCGCTGGTCGAGATAGTGCAACTCCTCTTCATCGCTCTGCGCGGAGAAGGGTTTGTTCTCATAGAGAAAATAATCTTTCCGATACTTTTGTGGAGTGATATTGGGCATCAGCACGTTGGCGCCAACGCGGATTGCCTGCTCGCGTCCCTCCTTTGAAATTGTCTGCAGTGCGGTGGTGGCGGCGATATTGATATCGGGCATCAGGATACGCAGCAGAGAGACCATTCTGAGTCCCAGGCTGAGTCGCTCTGCGAGGGGACGAAGCTGATTACGAGAGGCGTAGAGCGGGGTGTCTGTATGTTCAATATAAGGCCCCATGCCGCACATATCGATGTCGGACTGCTGCATGAAGAGCAGGTCGTCAGCCAGATCCTCCCCTGTCTGAAAAGGCAATCCTATCATCACCCCCGTGCCTGTCTGATAGCCCGTCTTGCGTAGTGCCTCGAGCGCTTGGATCCGTTTGGAATAGCTGTGCAGCTCATCGTTGGGGTGTAGTTTCCTGTAGAGCTTTTCCGATGAGGTCTCAATGCGGAGCAGATAGCGCTCCGCACCGCTCTCAAACCAGCGGCGGTAGGTCTCTTCTGTCTGCTCACCACAGGAGAGGGTGATGCCTATCTCACCGTTGGTCATCTTTTTTGCATCTTTTAATATCGCATCTATTTTACCGACAAATGCTTGCGAGGCAACTTCACCCGATCTGTCTCTTATACACATCTC